>NZ_JBLJAK010000027.1:0-66625 GCF_047530105.1 Serratia sp. T13T92
CAGGAGCCCCATAGAGGCCCTCAGAAAAAGCAAAAAGCAGTGTGGTGGGAAAATATCGCGATCGCGACCTACGGTCGCTAAAAACAACGAACCCCATCAAAATAATGGGGTTCGTCATCAGTCTGAACCTCCAGCTAGGCTGGAGGTTCCGTAAAGCTTTCAGCTTTGAACCAGTTATAAAAACCCCTTTTGATTTGTTAAAACAGTTTGCGGTCTGGCAACTGCAAACGTTCAACAAGAAATCAAAAGGGGGTCCCAATGAGGGACGAAAAGAGCTTAGCGCACACGCGATGGAACTGTAAATATCACATAGTATTTGCGCCGAAGTACCGAAGACAGGTGTTCTACGGGGAAAAACGCAAAGCGATTGGCAGCATCTTAAGAAAGCTGTGCGAATGGAAGAACGTGAATATTCTGGAGGCGGAATGCTGTGTGGATCACATCCATATGCTTCTGGAAATCCCACCCAAGATGAGTGTGTCGGGTTTTATGGGATATCTGAAGGGAAAGAGCAGCCTGATGCTTTATGAGCAGTTTGGCGATTTGAAGTTCAAATATCGTAACAGGGAGTTTTGGTGTCGAGGGTATTACGTTGATACGGTTGGTAAAAATACAACCAGGATACAAGAATACATAAAGCACCAACTGGAAGAGGATAAGATGGGTGAGCAGTTGTCGATCCCCTATCCGGGTAGCCCGTTTACGGGCCGTAAGTAATCCATAGATGCAAATGTCAGATCGCGATGCGCCTGTTAGGGCGCGGCTGGCAAGAGAGCCTTATAGGCGCATATGAAAAACCTCCGGCTATGCCGGAGGATATTTATTTGCTTAAAATACCTGTTTAAACGGTTTCACCGTGACTTCGCCGTATACGCCAGCGTCCACGTACGGGTCTTGTGCTGCCCAGGATTTTGCCACCTCCAGCGAAGGGAACTCGGCGATCACGGTAGAACCGGTAAATCCAGCCTGGCCTGGATCGTTGCTATCGATAGCCGGGTTAGGGCCAGCGACCACCAACCGGCCTTCATCACGCAGTGCCTGCAGGCGAGCCAGATGGGCGGGGCGAACGGCCATGCGCTGTTCCAGCGTGCCAGGTACGTCTTGTGCGTAGATCAGATAAAGCATATTTCACCTTTAAAATCATTGCCATACAACGGTAATCACAAAGTAGCGCAAAACCTGTGACAAGGGAATGCCAATCCAGATAAAAATTCATTACCGTGCTGAGGATAGCTGCGTGAGCTGCGATTGACGAGTGAGGGAACACATTGGTTAACAATACGTATGCAAAGCTCAATAAAAGGCTAATTAAAAGTTAATATCCCTATGAGTTTGCTGGTTTTAGCGCCTAATGATGCCGATTAAAGCGATAGTTTGTCTTTCGTTATTGAATATGATTGCTATTTGCATTTAAACTTGGCGCACCAGAGGAAACAGAATCATTATGCCGCTAAACAAAATGTTCCTTATTCGCCGAATTTCCGTGCCAATTGTCCTCTCCGTTGGTTTGCACAGTGCCCTGGTGGCCGCCTTGCTCTACGCTTCCGTCAACGAAGTGTTGGAGCTGCCGAAACAGGAAGATGCCCCTATCAGCGTCATGATGGTGAATATGACCGCGCTGGCAGAACCGCCACCGCCGGCAGCGGCGGAACCGGAACCGCAGGTAGAACCTGAGCCTGAGCCAGAACCGATCCCGGAGCCCGAGCCGCCACCGCCGGTACCGGTAGCCATTCCTAAACCGGAGCCGGAGAAACCCAAGCCGAAGCCAAAACCGAAGCCGAAGGTAGAGAAGCCGGTCAAGCGTGAAGTGAAGAAAACCGAACCGCGTGAACCTTCGCCGTTCGACAATCAATCCGAAGCCAAGCCGATCGATAAGGCACCGGTTAAACAGGCACCATCAGCACCCGCGCCGGGAACTTCCCGTGAGTTGGGGCCAAAAGCCTTGAGCATCGGCAAGCCGATGTATCCACCGCGCGCCCGGGCATTGCAGATTGAAGGCAATGTCAAAGTTCAGTTCGATGTCGATAGCGATGGGCGGGTTACAAACGTGCGTATTCTGTCTGCGGAACCACGTAATATGTTCGAACGTGAAGTGAAGCAGGCAATGCGTAAATGGCGCTATGAAGCCAAAGCCGCGCAAAACCTGACGAAGACCATCGTCTTCAAAATGGAAGGCTCGACGGTTGAGTAAGCAATAAAAAAGGTCGCATTTGCGACCTTTTTGCTATCTGGCGTAGGCTTACTCGCCAACGCGGAAGTTCATCTTGCCGTCTGGCAGGGCGCGAGGGCTGCCGCCATCATCTACCGCTACATAGGTAAAGACCGCTTCCGTGGCACGGTAGCGCTGGCCAATCGGGGCAGAAGACACCTTCTTGACCCAGACTTCCACATTGATGGTAATCGAGCTGCGGCCACTGCGGATACAGTTGGCATAGCAGCACACCACGTCACCCACGGCCACCGGCTTGAGAAAGGTCATGCCGTCTACCCGCACGGTCACCACGCGCCCTTCGGCTATCTCTTTGGCCAGGATCGCGCCGCCGATGTCCATTTGCGACATCAGCCAGCCGCCAAAAATATCGCCGTTGGCATTGGTATCTGCCGGCATGGCCAGCGTGCGCAGTACCAGTTCACCGCTAGGCAAAGGTCGTTGCTCGGTCATTATTTCTTCTGCTCTTCTGGCATATGACGGTAAATATAGATACCGCTCAACAGGGTGAAGACCAGCGTCAGCACGGTCAGGCCAAATACCTTGAAGTTAACCCAAACGTCCTGCGGCATCCAGAATGCCACATAGATATTGGCCAAGCCGCAGGCCAGGAAGAACAGGGCCCAGGCAATGTTAAGGTGGTTCCAGACGCTGTCCGGCAGGGTCAGCTCTTTACCCAGCATGCGTTGGATCAGCGGCTTTTTCAGTATCAGTTGACTGATCAGTAACGCCAGGGCGAACAGGGTGTAGATGACAGTGACCTTCCATTTGATAAACAGGTCGTTGTGGAACACGAGGGTCAAGGTACCGAATACGGCGACCATGGCAAAGGTGATCAGCGTCATCTTCTCTACCTTGCGATATTTCAGCCAGGTAAAGACCAGTGCCAGGGCGGTAGCGACGATCAAGGCACCTGAGGCGACGTAGATATCGTAAAGCTTATAAAAGGCAAAAAAGACAATCAGGGGTAGAAAATCAAGAAACTGCTTCATAAATCAATCCATCATAGGTTCATCGGGCGACTATACCGGATTTGGCGCGTTCTGTGTATCGCACTAAAGGGCAGATTATCGGTGTTCGTCCGGTAGATTGCTGCTGTAAACGCCAGAATTTGCATAAACTTACGATTGTTACCCTCGGTTATTTGCAAGCGCTGGGTGTACCACGCATATTAAGCATAATAATAGCCGCATAATTTACCATGGAAAATAGCTATGCAGTGGAAGTCTCTGCGGGCGTGGACGCCCGGTTTGACGCATTTGTTAGGATATGAACGCAGTTGGTTGAAGCCGGATATTCGAGCGGGGTTATCGGTCGCAGCAGTAGCTTTGCCGGTGGCGATCGCCTATGCCGAATTGGCCGGTGTCAGTCCGGTGGTCGGGCTTTACTCCTGTATTTTGCCGATGATCGCCTATGCCATTTTTGGCTCGTCGCGGCAGTTGATTGTTGGGCCGGATGCGGCAACCTGTGCGGTGATCGCCGCCGTGGTGACTCCGCTTGCTGCAGGAAGTATGGAGCTGCACTGGCAGCTCACCATCATGATGACCGCCATGACGGGAGCTTGGTGTTTGCTGGCCAGCCGCTTCCGGCTCGGTGCCTTGGCAGACCTACTTTCCCGCCCAATCCTCAGCGGATTGCTAAATGGCGTGGCGGTGACCATCATCGTCGATCAGATCGGTAAAGTGCTGGGGTTCGGTACGCCACCGGCGCAGCTGATTGAACGTATTTATGCCTTGCCCGGCAACATTCTGCACAGCGATTGGCCGACGATGGGCATTTCATTGCTTACGCTGACAATGCTGGTGGGGGTTAAAAAGCTGCGGCCTAATTGGCCTGCGCCGTTGTTTGCCATCGTGCTGGTCGCCTTTATCACCTGGGTGGGTAATTTGCAGCAGCACGGTATTATTACCGTAGGGGGCTTCAGCGGCATGCTGCCTATCGTCCAGTGGCCGGATTTTCAGCCGGGCTTACTGCGTGACATGGTGATACCGGCGCTCAACCTGGCAGTGGTCAGTTTTGTCAGCATGATGCTTACGGCGCGCAGCTTTGCGGCGAAAAATGGCTACGAAGTTAATGCCGATGCGGAGTTCCGTGCGCTGGGGCTGGTAAATATTGTTTCCGCATTGTCGCAAGGTTTTGCCATCAGCGGAGCCGATTCGCGTACGGCGGTAAACGATGCCAATGGCGGCAAAAGCCAGCTGGTATCAATTATTGCCGCCATCGTCATTGGCATTGTGCTGCTGTTCCTGACTTCGCCGCTGCAATTTATTCCGGTGGCCGGATTAGGCGTGGTGCTGATGTACGCCGCCTGGTCGTTGATCGACATTCGAGGCATCTGGATCCTGCGCAAGCGCAATGCCCAGGCGTTCAGGCTGGCGGCCTTCACCTTCGTCAGTGTGCTGCTGGTGGGGGTGATCAGCGGCATTGGCTTGGCGGTATTGCTTGGCCTGATGCAGTTTCTCCGCACCGTGTTCCGCCCAACGGAGCAACTGCTGGGAGTCAATGAGGAAGGCATGATCCACTCAATGGGCAACAACAACGGGGTGAAGGCGGTGCAGGGCGTGATGATGTACCGCTTTAATTCCCCGCTGACCTATTTTAACGTGGCCTACTTCAAACGGCGCATCCTCAATCTGGTCGACAGCACGCCGTTCCAGCCACGTTGGGTGGTGGTGGATGCGGTGGCCAGTTTTACCCATGCTGATATCAGCGTGCTGGCAGCCATTGATGAGCTAAAACGTGATTTGTTACAGCGTAACGTAAAGCTGGTGCTGGCCGGACGGCGCACCGAGTTAACGCGCTGGTTCCGTATCAATCAGGTGGGGCGCGATAAGGATCTGATCCTGGTACCCGACCTCTATCTGGCACTCAAGCTGATACAAAGCAAGGAACAGGCCGAACCGGGCACGGCACAGTAAATAAAAAGGGCACGCTAAAAGCGTGCCCTTAAACGTCAACTGACCCTGTTTATCTTTTATCTAAGGACACGCCAGCAGCTGGCGCGGTTTCCCGCAGTAACATATATAGACGGAACAGATAAATCAGCAGCAGGGCAGAAACCAGGTTGCTTAATGCAGTCAGCACTATGCTGGCAACGTGTGGTGTCAACACCGACAAATGGCTGACCATAAACAGCACCAGCAGTTTGGCCGCCAACCACAGCATCATCGCCGGTACGATCACCCGCGCGTTGGCAAAGGCCAGCTTGCAGCTTAGCTTCAGTGAGGCAAACATGCCTTTCCCATCGGCCACGGAAATCACCGGGGCCAACGAGAACGAGATCGCCATGATCACACCTGGCACGACGAACAGCGTCAGGCCAAGCTGGGTCAGCAAAGTGCAGACAAACAGCAGCAACAGTAACCGCGGCAATAGCGGGGCAGATATCCCGATAGCCCGCAGTGCACTGGTACGCTGGCCTTCAGAAACCAGACGGATCAGCGTCAACATACCCCCTACCAGCAGCACGTTACCCACTAAAGCGGAAATCGTGGCGGCGGCGGAGACTTTCAACAGCACCATCTGCTGTTCAGGCGTCATTTGCTGAATGATTTCCTGGATCCCCATGCCGGCACCGGCGTTGGAGGCCAAATCACTTTCCGTCGCGGTCAGGATCTTCAACTGCTCGATATCGGGGCTAAACGCCTGATTAAGCAGCACAGAAATGAATGCGGTCAGCAATGCCAACAGCACAATGCTGGCAACCTGATTACGGAAAAAGTTAAAACTGTCACGGTACAACGTGTTGGCCGTAATTGGCATGCTTGGCATGCAGACTCCTTGGCGTCGGGAACATAGTTAAATCAGTGGGCGATTGTACCTTGTTCCGCTCCGCTGTGGCACCCCGCGAATGGCACTGTGCTGATTTCTTGGGCGATTATGGTCTCTGACAATGATAATGGCAGGGGAACCGGCAAGGGCGGCAGGCCGTAGCGCTCACGGGCCCGATCGCAGGCTTCATTGCGCAGGCCGTTTTCCCCGGATTGATCGAATTCGCGGCAGGGCCTAGGGCGATTGGGATAGATCGAACAGGATACCGCCTGACCAATTTCACCCACCAGCGAGGTGCAGCGTGGGGACTTGCTGTTGGTTCCCTGCATACAGCGCAGAAAGGGGCTCAAGGGTTCAGTTAAGGATATAGGTACCACGCCGCCGCCATCTTCCGCTTCGGCCCAATAGAATGATACTCGGAAATAACCGCAGCAGGCGCCGCAGTTGGTGCAGGGATTTTGAATTTCGCTCATCTTGATTGCCACCGACTCCTTACCGGCCCAACCAAAACCAACAGGAATGATGAAATTACGCAGAGGCATTTTTTTTAGCAACTTTTTTTGGTAACAGAAATGTAAACATGCATATAATTTGCAATAAAAGGTGTTTATTGATTCAGATCAATTATCGATTTATTAACACCTTAGGTGGCTTTGTTTTTGGTGGGAATTTAAATTTTTACACTTAAGATGTGATCTCGATGGGATCATAAATACCTGTTAATAGGTATATTCATCGGGACTGTAAACCACACAAATGGAATGGATAATGAAAAAGACAACTCTGGTGGTGTTAGGGGCTCTGATGGCTCCTATGGTAGCAAGCGCGCATCAAGCGGGTGATTTCCTGTTCCGTGCAGGGACTGCAACAGTGCGTCCTAATGCAGGTTCGGACAACGTTTTAGGCCAAGGATCGTTCAACGCCAATAACAACACCCAGTTGGGTCTGACTTTTGGCTATATGGTGACGGACAATATCGGCGTCGAGTTACTGGCTGCAACGCCGTTCCGCCATAAAGTTTCTCTGGGTGGCCCAGCGGTCAACGGGGATATTGCAACAGTTCGTCAACTGCCACCAACGCTGATGGCGCAGTACTACTTTGGTGACAAGCAGGACAAGCTGCGTCCATACCTGGGTATTGGTGTGAACTACACCATGTTCTTCGACGAGAAATTCAACGACAACGGGAAGGATGCAGGTTTAAGCAACCTGGACCTGAAAAATTCCTGGGGTGTTGCCGGGCAGGCAGGTCTGGATTACAACCTGGATGAGCACTGGATGCTGAACATGTCGGTCTGGTGGATGAATATCGAGACCAAGGTTCGCTTTGACGCCGGTGACCAACATCAGAGCGTTGATACGCGTCTGGATCCATTTGTGTTTATGTTTGGTGCGGGCTACCGCTTCTAAGCTACGCTGCAATAAGGAGGCGCTGTTCGGCGCCTCCCTCTTTAGTTATTTAATGCGCATATCATTTTCGACCGATTTAACACCCGCCACGCCGCGAGTCACCTGAACGGCGCGATTGGCATCGGCGCTAGAGCTGACGAAACCGCTTAACTGAACCTTGCCTTTAAAGGTCTCGACGCTGATTTCGGTTGATTTGATGGTTTTATCCGCCAGCAGTGCTGACTTCACCTTGGTAGTGACGACCGTATCGTCGATATAGCCGCCAGTCCCTTCTGATTTTGCCGTTGGAGCACAGGCAGAAACTGCCATAGCCAAAATAGCCGCCATGCACAGCGCCGAAAGGGTTTTAAATAGCTTCATAAATGACTCTCCTTGCATATGTTATTGTTGAAATTAAAGGCTGATTTCAATCAGCTAACGAAATCGTATGCACTGAACCACTGAATATTTAGCGGCAAATATGATTGTGGGGCAGGTTGCTGGTTTGTTCAAATTGTTTGCGAAAATATCTTTGGCAAGATTGAGGGTAAACAAAGTGTTATCACCGGATACTTTCGTAGTATCCGGTGATTGAGAGCGGGGAGATTAAACGCGGGTAGCGGCTTTCATTTCACGTACAAACTTGCCTAGCTTTGCCAACATTTCTGCTGGTTGAGCCAGATTCTGTTCGATGATTTTAACAATTGCCGAACCGGAGATTGCCCCGGCGGCCCCGGCTTGCAACGCATCCTTGACCTGTGATGGTTCAGAGATGCCAAAGCCTTGCAGCGGTGGTGCCGCATGATACTCGCGCAGCTTATTGACCAGGTGGTGCAGCGGTAACTGTGCCCGGCTTTCCGTTCCGGTTACTCCGGCGCGTGACAGCAGGTAAGTGTAACCCCGGCCGTGGGACGAGATTTCACGCAGTAAATCTTCATCCGCATTTGGCGGGCAAATATAGATTGGCGCAATACCGTGGCGAGTTGCCGCCGCGCGGAAAGGCGCGGACTCTTCGAAAGGAACGTCCGCGATCAACACGGAATCTACACCGGCCTGCGCACAGCGCTGATAAAATGCGTCAATACCGCCGTGGAACACCAGGTTGGCGTACATCAGCAGGCCAATCGGAATATCAGGGTGCTTCTGACGGATCGCCGCCAGCATTTCGAAACAGTGCGTTGGCGTAACCCCAGAAGCGAAAGCACGCAGAGCTGCACTTTGAATGGTTGGGCCATCGGCCAGCGGATCTGAGAAGGGGATCCCCAACTCCAAGGCATCTGCACCGTTCTCCACCAGCGTATCAATGATCTGTAACGATAGCGTCGGGTTTGGGTCACCGAGGGTGACAAACGGCACAAAGGCGCCTTCTTTATTATTTTCCAACCGTTTGAACAGTTGCTGATAACGTTCCATCAGATTTCTCCCCGTGCTTTCAGAATGTCGTGAACGGTAAATATGTCTTTGTCGCCGCGGCCGGACAGGTTAACCACCAGGATCTGTTCTTTCTGCGGCTCTTCACGGATCATTTTCAACGCGTGTGCGAGAGCATGGGAAGACTCCAACGCCGGGATAATCCCTTCGTGGCGGGAAAGCTCCTTGAAAGCCTCCAGCGCTTCATCATCGGTGATCGACACGTATTCTGCACGGCCGATGCTGTTGAGATAGGCGTGCTGCGGGCCAACGGAAGGGAAGTCCAAACCGGCGGAAATCGAGTAAGACTCCTCGATCTGACCTTCAGAGGTTTGCATCATCGGTGATTTCATACCGAAGTAGATCCCTACCTTGCCATGTTTCAGCGGCGCACCATGCTGGCCGGTTTCGATCCCCAGGCCAGCGGGTTCAACGCCGATCAGGCCAACGCTGGTATCATCGATAAAGTCGGCAAACATGCCGATGGCGTTGGAACCGCCGCCAACGCAGGCCAATACGGCATCCGGCAGACGGCCTTCACGCTCCAGCACCTGAGCTTTGGTTTCTTCGCCGATCATGCGTTGGAATTCACGCACGATGGTCGGGAACGGGTGCGGGCCTGCGGCAGTGCCCAGCATGTAGTGGGCCTTTTCGTAAGAGCCAGACCAGTCGCGCAGCGCTTCGTTACAGGCATCTTTCAGCGTGGAAGAGCCGCTGTGCACCGGGATCACCTCTGCTCCCATCAGGCGCATACGAAATACGTTAGGTGACTGGCGTTCGATGTCCTTGGCGCCCATGTAGATACGGCATTTCAGACCGAGCAGGGCGCAGGCCAGCGCAGAGGCCACACCGTGTTGGCCTGCGCCGGTTTCCGCGATGATCTCGGTTTTGCCCATGCGTTTGGCAAGCAGCGCCTGGCCCAATACCTGGTTGGTCTTATGGGCACCGCCGTGCAGCAGATCTTCACGCTTCAGGTAGAGCTTGGTTTTGCTACCGGCAGTCAGGTTTTTGCACAGCGTCAGTGCCGTCGGGCGACCCGCGTAGTTTTTCAGCAGATCGATAAACTCTGCCTGGAACTCTGGGTCACGCTGGGCGCTGACGAAGGCTTCTTCCAGTTGTTTCAGGGCTGGCATCAAAATTTGCGGCACGTACTGACCGCCAAATTCGCCGAAGTAAGGGTTAAGCAGCGTCATTATTTTTCCCGTTATTATCCGTTAAATGAGGTTCGCAATCAGTAGGCGCGCAGGGTTTGGAACACCGCCGCCAGACGCTCGGCATCTTTGATGCCGGGTTGGCTCTCTACGCCAGAGTTGAAATCGAGGCCCGCACAGCCCAGTTGGGCCGCATCTACGCAGTTGTCTGCACTCAGGCCGCCAGCCAGCATCACGTTGTCCAGCGTTTGGCCCTGCAACACTGACCAGTCAAAGCGAACTCCGGTACCGCCAGCGCCGTTATCCAGCAGGTAACGATCGACCTGTTGCAGATCGCGAGCGGGTAGGCTGTCTTTTACGCTCAAGGCTTTCCAGATCTGACAGGTGGCTGGCAGCTCGGCGCGCAGGGCGTTGATATAAGCCTGGTCTTCCGCGCCGTGCAGTTGCACTGCATGCAGACCAAGGAGCTCGGCAGTTTGCGCTACCGTAGCGATCGGCGCATCACAGAAAACACCCACATATTTCAACGGCGCTCCGGCGATCACTTCCCTGGCGTGGGCAATGTCCACGTTACGCGGGGAACGGCCAACGAAGATCAGACCGCCGTAGTTGGCACCTGCCTGATAAGCGGCTGCGGCATCTTGCGGCCGGGTCAGGCCGCAGACCTTGTTGTCGCCCAGGATCACGCGGCGTACCGCGCTGCGCAGGTTGGTTTCCGACATCAAGGCGCTGCCGATCAGAAAACCGTTGGCATAGCGGCTGAGTTCACGGATCTGGCGATAGTTATTGATGCCGGACTCGCTGATCACCGTCACGCCATGTGGCACTTTAGGAGCCAGGATACGGGTGCGATCCAGATCGATAGACAGATCGCGCAGATCGCGGTTGTTGATGCCAATCACTTTGGCTTCGAGCTGTACCGCGCGCTGTAATTCCTCTTCGCTGATCACCTCTGTCAGCACGCCCATATTCAGGCTGTGTGCCACCGCGGCAAGTTGGCGGTACTGTTCGTCATCGAGCACTGACAGCATCAACAGAATGGCGTCGGCCTGGTAGTGACGTGCCAGATAGATTTGGTAAGGGTCGATCATAAAGTCCTTACACAGTACCGGCTGGGTCACGGTTTTACTCACCAGCGGCAGAAAATCGAAGCTGCCCTGGAAGTATTGCTCATCGGTCAGCACCGAGATCGCCGAGGCGAAGTCCTTATACACCGAGGCGATTTCCACCGGGTCAAAATTCTCGCGGATCAGCCCCTTGGAAGGAGAGGCTTTCTTGCATTCGAGAATAAATGCCGTTCTGGCGCCTTGTAGCGCATGATAAAAGCTACGCTCGCTTGGCACGATTTCGTTTTGAAAGCTGGCTAATGGCTGTTGTTGCTTACGTGCCGCGACCCACTGCGCCTTGTCACGAACAATCTTGTTGAGCACGGTTTCCTGCATCATTTATCCTCTTGCTGCCAAAGCAGTGACACGCTGGTAAGCCTGCCCACTGTGGATCATTTCCAATGCCTGCTGCGCGTTCTGGCGCAGGTCTTCCTGTCCGAATAGTTTCAGCAACAGTGCGACGTTGGCGGCGACCGCCGCGGCGTGCGCTGGCTCGCCTTTACCTTGTAACAACCTTGCCAGAATGTCACGATTTTCTTCCGGCGACCCGCCCAGCAGAGAGCCCAGCGGGTAGCTGTCCAACCCAAAAGATTTAGGCGTCAGCTGATAACTTTCAATTTCGCCGTCATTCAGCTCGGCTACGTGAGTGGTGGTGTGGATCGCCACTTCATCCATGCCGCCACCGTGCACGACGGCGGCGCGCTGATAACCCAATACGCGCAGGGTTTTGGCGATTGGCAACACCAGCTCCGGACTATAGACCCCAATCAACGCCAACGGTGGGCGAGCCGGGTTAATCAACGGCCCGAGTACGTTGAACACCGTGCGGGTCTTCAACTGTTGGCGTACCGGCATCGCATGGCGAAAACCGGTGTGATACTGCGGTGCAAACAGGAAACACACGCCCAGTTCATCCAATGCCTTGCGAGATTCTTCCGCGGGCAGATCCAGGCGGATCCCGAAGGCGGCCAACAGATCGGATGAACCGGAACGGCTGGAGACGCTGCGGTTGCCGTGCTTGGCTACCTTGACCCCACAGGCCGCGGCGACAAAGGCGCTGGCCGTGGAGATATTGATGCTGTTGGTGCCGTCACCGCCGGTGCCGACGATATCCGCGAAGGCATAGTCCGGGCGTGGGAACGGTAAAGCATCGGCCAAGAGTGCCTTGGCTGCTCCGGCGATTTCTTCCGGGTGCTCACCGCGGATCTTCATGCTGATCAATGCCGCCGCCAGTTGGCTAGGTTCCAGCTCACCGCGCACGATAGCGCTGAATAACTGCTGGCTTTCTTCCTGGCTCATCGGCTCCGAGCGATACAGTTTTTCTAGAATAGGTTGCATAGTCGGTTCCCCTTGATTATTTCGCCAGCGCCCAGGCCAGCGTCTGCTCAAGCAAACGCGCGCCTTGGGTGGTCAGAATGGATTCTGGATGGAATTGGAAACCACATACGCGGTGTTCATCGTGACGCACTGCCATCACCATGTCGCCGAAGCGAGCATTGACGGTCAGTCCTTCAGGGATATTGCTGCCGACCAGCGAGTGATAGCGGGCGACCGGCAGCGGGTTGGCCATACCGGCAAACATCCCCTGGTTATCGTGAGTAATGGAAGACGCCTTGCCGTGCAAGATCTCACCGGCCTGGCCAACGTGGCCGCCATAGGCTTCCACAATCGCCTGATGGCCGAGACAGATACCGATGATTGGCATCTGGCCGCGCAGGCGTTGCAACAGCTCGGGCATACAGCCGGCGTCGGCTGGAGTACCTGGGCCTGGGGACAGCATCAAAATAGGCTGCTCCATCTGTTGCAGACGCGCGATGATGATCTCGGCGGCAATCTGGTTACGGTAAATTACGACCTGATGGCCGCTGGCACGCAGTTGATCGACCAGGTTGTAAGTAAAGGAGTCGACGTTGTCGAGCAGTAAGATATCGGCCATTAGAAAATCTCCTTGGCCTGGTGCGCGCTGGCGATGGCACGCAGCACGGCACGTGCCTTGTTACGGGTTTCATCGGCTTCTGCCTGCGGAACGGAATCCAGCACCACACCGGCACCGGCCTGCACGGTGGCAACACCGTCCTCAACATACGCGGAACGAATGACAATACAGGTATCGAGATCGCCGTGAGCGGTAAAGTAACCCACTGCGCCGCCGTAGCTGCCACGACGGGTGCCTTCAGAGGCGGCAATCAGTTGCATGGCGCGCACTTTAGGTGCACCGCTCAACGTGCCCATATTCATACAGGCCTGATAGGCATGCAGCACGTCGAGATCGCTACGTAGCTTGCCGACCACGCGGGAAACCAGGTGCATCACGAATGAGTAACGGTCTACCTTGGTCAGATCGGCCACGTAGCGGCTGCCAGCTTCGCAGATGCGGGCCAGATCGTTGCGGGCCAGGTCGACCAGCATCAGATGTTCCGCCAGCTCTTTATGGTCGGTACGCATTTCCAGTTCGATACGGCTGTCGAGATCCAGATCCAGCGAACCGTCGGCGCGGCGTCCGCGAGGACGAGTACCGGCGATCGGATAGATTTCGATCTGGCGGCTGGTGGCTTCGTATTTCAGTGCGCTTTCCGGCGAGGCACCGAACAGCGTGAACTCGTTGTCCTGCATAAAGAACATGTAAGGGCTTGGATTGTTTTCCTTCAGCGTCTGGTAAGCCGCCAGCGGGTTAGGGCAAGGCAGAGAGAAGCGACGAGAAGGCACCACCTGGAAAATCTCACCGTGGCGGATGGCCTGCTGCAACTGGCTGACTACCGCGCCGTACTCTTCATCGCTCTGATTGCAGCTTAGCTGCATGTCTTCCAGTTTCTGATGAGGAATGGCGATCGGAGTTTGCAGCAATTGCACCTGAAGCTGTTCGAGACGCTGCTGCAAACGCAGGGTTTCAGCGTTGTCACCGTTAAATACGCTGGCTTGTAAACGAGCTACGCCGCGTTGGTGATCCAGCACCAGCAGCGTTTCCGCCAGATAGAAACAGAAGTCCGGGCAACGTTGGTCTTGGCGCAGCTCTGGCAGGTCTTCAAAGCCAGCAACCAGGTCATAGGCAAACAGGCCGCCGAGCAACATCGCTTCACGTTCATCGGCAGGAGCATCGACCAACGTCAGCATCGTGCGTAACGCATCAAACACTGACAGTGAACGCAGGCGGGCATCTTCGTCTTGTACCGTATCAATTGCCGGGAAGGTCAGCTCACGGCCATTAGGGCGAACCTGGATTTGTACGTCGGTAGGCAAGGCTTCATCCAACAGTGGCAGCAGGGCTGCGCCGTTAGCAGTCAGCGCCTGAAGGCTGACTTTACGGCCCAAGGCGGTAATGCGCAGGGCACTGTCGACAATCAGCAGGCTTTTCAGGTTTTGCTTGCTGTTGATTTCCGCCGAGTCCAGCAACAGGGTGGCAGGGCGCGCGCCGCACAGCTGATGAAAAATCGCCGTCGGATCGCTGCGGTAACCGGCCTGTGCCGTGAGTAGTTTGAGCTGTGGTTTGATGTTCATCTTCGGTAGTTCCAGTCAAATCTTGTCCATTAAAAAGCCCGCTGTAATGAGCGGGCCTAGGGAATCTGCAGTGTCAGATGACAGGTATGCGTGATTACTCGACCCTTGATTGGGAAGTACGCCACCAGCGAAGAAGAGAAGTGTGCTTAGTCATCATGTTGCTCTCTGTATTTTCATCCAACACGGTCATTGCCGTGAACTTGTGTACTAGTTAACTGGAACGAAGGGGCAATGTCAACTCTCTTTTTGCACAATATGTTAGCGGCTAATGTGAAATCGTTAATCTGGCGGGAGCGCCATCGGCAGAATAGATTTCCGTCCGGCCAACCATAACGGGTATGATAGAAAGCCAAGCCATAGCAGGATATCCCTTTTGACAGACAGCAGCCCACAATCCTCCGCTTTTACCCTGTACGATCTCCACAGCCACACCACCGCTTCGGACGGTTACTTAACGCCGATACAATTGGTGCAGCGAGCCGTTGAGATGCGCGTTGGCGTGCTGGCTATTACCGATCACGACACCACTAATGGATTGGCAGAGGCCGCGGCCGCGATAGCCGATCTTGCCTTGCCCTTGCAGCTGGTTAACGGCGTCGAGATTTCTACGCTGTGGGAAAACCATGAGATCCACATTGTTGGGCTGGGGCTCGATATCACCCATCCGGCGCTGTTACAACTGCTGGTCGAACAGACCGAGCGCCGTAATCTACGTGCGCAAGAAATCGGCGTTCGGTTAGCGAAAGCACGTATTCCCGATGCCTATGCCGGAGCACAACAGTTGGCGGGGGATGGGGCGGTTACCAGAGGGCATTTTGCTCGTTTTCTGGTGCAGCAGGGCATGGCCGACAACATGGCGCAGGTGTTCAAGAAGTATCTCGCCAAAGGGAAAATCGGCTATGTTCCGCCACAGTGGTGTACAATAGAACAAGCCATTGATGTCATTCATCAATCCGGTGGCCAAGCGGTGATGGCGCATCCGGGCCGTTACGATCTGACGGCAAAATGGCTGAAACGCCTGCTGGCCTATTTTGCCGAACATGGCGGCGATGCGATGGAGGTGGCGCAGTGTCAGCAAGCCCCCCATGAGCGTACGGTGTTGGCTAAATATGCGCAGGACTATCAATTATTGGCGTCTCAGGGTTCGGATTTCCATCAGCCCTGTTCGTGGATTGAGTTGGGGCGCAAACTGTGGTTACCCGGCGGTGTTGAACCGGTGTGGCGAGATTGGCCACAGCCCCAAGAGAGCAACGTAAATTGATTTAACGCGGGCGTTGTCGTCCGCGTGCATCATTTTCAGGAGTTACAGATGAGCCAGCTATTTTATATTCACCCGGACAATCCACAGCCGCGCCTGGTCAATCAGGCCGTAGAGGTGCTGCGCAAGGGCGGTGTGATCGTCTATCCAACAGACTCTGGCTATGCGCTGGGCTGCAAACTTGAAGAGAAGACGGCCTTGGAGCGTATCTGCCGTATTCGCCAGTTGGACGGCAACCACAACTTTACGCTGATGTGCCGCGATCTGTCCGAGCTGTCGACCTATGCCTATGTGGACAATTCGTCGTTTCGCCTGATCAAGAACAATACGCCGGGCAATTACACCTTCATCCTGAAAGCGACCAAAGAAGTCCCTCGCCGCCTGATGAATGACAAGCGTAAAACCATCGGCCTGCGTGTGCCATCCAACCCGATTGCTCTGGCATTGCTGGAAGTGCTCAATGAGCCGATGATGTCGACCACGCTGATGCTGCCAGGCAATGACTTTGCCGAATCCGATCCGGAAGAGATCAGCGAACACCTTGGTAAGCAGGTGGATCTGGTGATCCACGGCGGTTTCCTGGGCCAGCAGCCAACCACGGTTATCGACCTGACCGAATCCTCCCCGGAAGTGATCCGTGAAGGGGCGGGCGATCCAGCGCCTTTCCGCTAAACTGCCGGACGAAGTCAGTGCCAAGGAGGGATAAAGCCTGTATAATAAGCGGTTGGTTTTGACCAAGTGCTAATCTTTGCGGCCTCCTCCTCTTGGTGAGAGTGGCGGCAAAGTCCCCCCGACGCCTGTGAAGGCGACATTAGAGGTTGCTCAATGAGCGAAAAGTTACAGAAAGTATTAGCGAATGCTGGCCATGGCTCGCGTCGTGAAATAGAAACCATGATTGAGGCGGGTCGCATCAGCGTCGACGGCAAGATCGCCAAACTGGGCGACCGCGTTGAAGTGGTCGCCGGGATGAAAATTCGTCTGGACGGTCATGTTGTCTCGATCAAAGAATCCGAAGAAGCGGTTTGCCGCGTGCTGGCTTATTACAAGCCGGAAGGCGAACTCTGTACCCGTAGCGATCCAGAAGGTCGCCCAACGGTCTTCGATCGCCTGCCAAAACTGCGTGGCTCTCGCTGGGTAGCGGTAGGGCGTTTGGACGTGAATACCTCAGGCTTGCTGCTGTTTACCACTGACGGTGAACTGGCTAACCGCCTGATGCACCCAAGCCGCGAAGTTGAACGCGAATACGCCGTGCGCGTGTTCGGCCAGATCGACGACGAAAAGCTCAA
Organism: Serratia sp. T13T92; assembly: GCF_047530105.1. NCBI lineage: Bacteria > Pseudomonadati > Pseudomonadota > Gammaproteobacteria > Enterobacterales > Yersiniaceae > Serratia > Serratia sp. T13T92. The sequence continues at coordinate 17,076 of NZ_JBLJAK010000027.1, forward strand.
GCAACTGAGCAAAGGTGTCCAACTGGAAGATGGCCCAGCGGCATTCCGCACCATCACCTTCCAGGGTGGCGAAGGGATCAACCAGTGGTACAACGTCACGCTGACCGAAGGCCGTAACCGTGAGGTGCGTCGCCTGTGGGAAGCCGTTGGCGTGCAGGTAAGCCGTTTGATCCGCGTACGTTACGGCGATATCGATCTGCCAAAAGGCCTGCCTCGTGGCGGTTATACCGAGCTGGATCTCAAGGCGATCAACTATCTGCGTGAGCTGGTGGAACTGCAACCGGAAACCGTCAGCAAACTGCCGGTGGAACGCGATCGCCGCCGTGTGAAAGCCAACCAGATCCGCCGTGCGGTAAAACGTCACAGCCAGGTTGCTCCCGGTAGCCGTCGTGGCGCACCAGGCAGCAGCAAACCGGGTAAACCGGCCAAGTCTTCCAAGCGTAGCTAAATTTATCACCGTGGCCTTGCCTTCTGGCTTGGCCACGGATTATTCAGTTACCAGTCAATGCCCTGCTGAGCCTTGATCCCCGCTTCAAACGCGTGCTTCACCGGCCGCATCTCCGTTACGGTATCCGCCAGCTCCAGTAAATCGCGATGACAGCCACGCCCAGTGATAATCACCGTCTGGTGCGCAGGACGCTGCTCAAGCGCCTCCAGCAGCTCAGCCAGCTCTAAATAGCCGTAGCTCACCATATAGGTCAACTCGTCCATCAGCACCATATCCAGGCTGCTGTCGGCCAACATCCGCTTACCGTGTTGCCAGACGGCCTGACAGGCGGCGGTATCACTTTCCCGATCCTGAGTTTCCCAGGTAAAGCCGGTTGCCATCACCTGAAATTCCACGCCGTGCTGTTGCAGCAGGTTTTTCTCGCCGTTGGGCCATTGGCCTTTGATAAACTGGATCACTCCAGCCTTCATACCGTGGCCGACGGCGCGGGTGACGGTACCGAATGCAGCGGTGGTCTTGCCTTTGCCATTGCCGGTAAAGACCAGCAATAGACCACGGGTTTCCTGCGCGGCGGCAATGCGGGCATCCACCTGTTCTTTCAGCCGTTGCTGGCGTTGCTGGTGACGATCTTCAGCCATGTTAAAAGCTTCCTTATTCGGCGGCGCCGGGTTTACGGTTGGGCTGAGCATCGAAGCTCATGCCGGTTTTACGGCGGCTGTCATCGCCCATCAAATACAGATAGAGCGGCATGATATCGGCCGGTGTTTTCAGCTTGTTTTTATCTTCCTGTGGGAATGCAGATGCACGCATTTTGGTGCGAGTTCCGCCAGGATTGATGCAATTTACCCGCAAGTTACGGTTTTTATACTCATCGGCCAATACCTGCATCATCCCTTCGGTAGCAAACTTGGAAACGGCATAGGCCCCCCAGCCGGCACGGCCGGTACGGCCAACGCTGGAACTGGTGAACACCAACGATCCTGCATTGGATTTCAGCAGCAACGGCAGCAGCGCCTGGGTAAGCATGAAGGTGGCATTCACGTTGACCTGCATCACTTCGTTCCACATGGTCATCGAAAGCTCGGCCATTGGGGCTATGTCGCCCAACAGGCCGGCGTTTTGCAATACGCCGTCCAGACGTGGCACCTTGGTGGCCAAGTCTGCCGCCAGGGTTTGGCACTGCTCTGGCGTGGTGTGTAACAAATCCAGCGTAACGATATGCGTCGGGGCGCTGGAGATGGCGGCAATTTCGGCCTGAACGGCCTGCAGTTTGCTTTCAGTGCGGCCAAGTAGCACTAGCTGTGCGCCGTAGCGAGCGTAAGTCAGCGCTGCTTCACGGCCAATGCCGTCGCCCGCCCCGGTCACCAGAATAATTCGTTGTTCGAGCAGATCCTGCTTAGGTTGGTAATGCACAATAGTTCCTCGCGCCTGGTTGGCGGCTCCCGCGCTATGGCTGGAAGCTTGGGTGGATTGCGGATCGCTGGCAGGAGCAGGATTGCTCAACCACAATGGCGATCCGCTGCGAATTTTTGTCAGTAATTTAATGAATAATGTCTGTTATATGCCTGAAATGGATCGCATTTTCAATGAGTAACCTACAGAAACGGCATTCTTTTGTAACAAAAACGGTACAATAGCGGCTTGGTTATCGATGCGGGCAACCCCATAGCACGTAGGTGCGCAGCATGCTGAGCCGTTCATCCATCTGAATTTTCATTTAGGCGCGACAGCCTTGGTGGCGATTGGCTAAAATGAACGGGATCACACTAACAAACTGTAAATAAAGGCGGTATCTGTGGAGTTTATATCTGTTTATGGCCTTTTTCTGGCCAAAGTCGCCACGGTGGTGATTGCTATTGCCGCGCTGGCGTTACTGGCGGTGAGCCTTGGGCAGCGCAAGAGCCAGCAGAAAGGGGAACTACAGCTTACCGACCTGGGTGAGCAATATCGTGAAATGCAACGGGAAATGCGCCTTGCCCGCATGGGAGCGGCAGAGCAGAAGGCCTGGAGCAAGCAGTTTAAAAAGCAGAACAAGGCCGACGACAAGCTGAAAAAACAGCGTGCCAAGGCCGGTGCGGTTGAGGCAGTCAAACCTTGCCTGTATGTGTTGGATTTCAAGGGCAGCATGGATGCCCATGAGGTCAGCTCACTGCGTGAAGAAATCTCTGCCGTGTTGGCGGTAGCGACGGCCAAAGACGAGGTGTTGCTGCGTTTGGAGAGCCCTGGTGGGGTGGTGCACGGTTATGGTCTGGCAGCGTCGCAACTGGAGCGCCTGCGCAAGGGCGGTATCCGCCTGACGGTGGCGGTGGATAAGGTCGCGGCTAGCGGCGGTTACATGATGGCCTGCGTTGCCGACCGCATTGTGGCAGCCCCGTTTGCCATCATTGGGTCGATCGGCGTGGTTGCGCAGATCCCCAACTTCCATCGTTTGCTGCAAAAGAGCAACATCGATGTGGAATTGCACACCGCTGGCCAGTTCAAACGCACCTTGACCCTGTTTGGTGAGAATACCGAACAAGGGCGGGAAAAATTCCGTGAAGATCTGAACGAAACCCACGAGTTGTTCAAACAGTTTGTTCATCAGCAACGTCCTTCATTGGCTATCGAAGAGGTCGCGACCGGTGAGCATTGGTATGGCACTCAGGCGAAAGATAAAGGGCTGGTTGACGCGGTCGGCACCAGTGACGATCTGCTGATTGCCGAGATGGAAAATCATGAGGTGGTAGGGGTGCGCTATGCTCGCCGTAAACGCCTGATCGACCGCTTTACCGGCAGTGCGGCAGAGAGCGCAGATCGTCTGCTGTTGCGCTGGTGGCAACGCGGCGAGAAACCATTGTTGTAAGCTGTTAAACCGGTGATTACACGGGGCCAGATGGCCCCGTTTTTAATGGTTAATCCACCAGATGATATTTCTCGGAAAGCACATGGGCCAGGTGCTTAAACATATTAAATACGGCGGTGGTTTTTGCCGTTGGCAGCCCCTCGGGATCTAAAAAGAACTCGCCGCGGAAAACCAACACGCTGCCTTTCTGCTCAACGTCGGTGGCCACCATGCCGTGCATATAATCTTCGTGTTGGCGGATGATGTTATTTGCTTCAGTAAGCAGATCTGCTCGTTCGATGGGTTGAGTGTTGTTACGCATTTATTTCTCCTGCAAGCGAAAATTCTGAACGTATTCTAGCGCGGGTTCGCGTTTGTCCGCAAACCAGCTAAGGTTTAATTGCCGTCTGGACGGCCAGTGATTTGACCGTCCGAGGTGAAATGAGGTTTTCCGCGCTAATTAAGTTGCGTCGCGTTTGTTATCAGGTAGAGTGTGGGATTTTGCGGCTTCCGGTGGAAGGATTTGTTTACGCTCAACGCAGGGCATACCTGGCCTGGCCTCTGGGGTTCGGCGTGAACAGGTTAGGCTGGCTAAATGCGTTCAGGTTGACCAGTTAGGCAACCATTAGAAAAAAACAGGTTGATCTCTTGCCAGAGTACCGCAATATAAATAAGAGATACGAATTGCCGCGGTACGGCGAGACAAATGGCTTCTTTTTAGAAGTATTAAATTCAGGTAAAGGTAATTATGGGCAAAGCTCTCGTAATAGTTGAGTCCCCGGCAAAAGCCAAAACTATTAATAAATATTTAGGTAATGACTACGTGGTGAAGTCCAGCGTCGGTCATATCCGTGATTTGCCGACCAGTGGCTCAGCTAGCAAAAAGAGCGCTGAGTCAACCGAAGACAAAACCAAAGACAAAGCCAAAAAGAAAGTCAAGAAAGATGAAAAGACCGCGCTGGTCAATCGCATGGGCGTCGATCCTTACCACGGGTGGGAAGCGCAATATGAGATTTTACCCGGTAAGGAAAAAGTGGTCGCCGAGTTAAAGTCGTTAGCCGAAAATGCTGACCACATTTACCTCGCAACCGACCTTGACCGCGAAGGGGAAGCCATCGCCTGGCACCTGCGGGAAGTGATCGGTGGTGACGACAAGCGCTTTAGCCGCGTGGTGTTTAACGAAATCACCAAAAACGCGATCCAGCAGGCGTTCCAAGCGCCAGGCGAGCTGAATATCGATCGTGTCAACGCACAGCAGGCGCGTCGCTTTATGGACCGCGTGGTGGGCTACATGGTGTCGCCACTGCTGTGGAAAAAAATTGCTCGTGGCCTGTCCGCTGGCAGGGTGCAGTCCGTTGCGGTACGGCTGGTGGTGGAGCGTGAGCGCGACATCAAAGCGTTCGTACCCGAAGAGTACTGGGAACTGCATGCCGATCTGCTGGCGAAAGGCGAAATCGCGCTGCAGATGGAAGTCACCCATGCCCACGATAAGCCGTTCAAACCGGTTAACCGTGAGCAGACTCATGCCGCGCTTAACCTGCTGGAAAAAGCCCGTTATACGGTGCTGGATCGTGAAGACAAGCCAACCAGCAGCAAACCGGGTGCACCGTTCATCACCTCCACGCTGCAACAGGCTGCCAGTACCCGCCTGAGCTTCGGCGTGAAGAAAACCATGATGATGGCGCAGCGTCTGTATGAAGCCGGTCATATCACCTACATGCGTACCGACTCCACCAACCTGAGTCAGGATGCGATCAACATGGTGCGTGGTTATATCGGTGACAACTTCGGCGACAAATACCTGCCGAAGGCGCCTAACCAATACAGCAGCAAAGAAAACTCCCAGGAAGCGCACGAAGCGATCCGTCCTTCCGATGTCAGCGTATTGGCTGAACAACTGAAAGATATGGAAGCGGATGCGCAGAAACTGTATCAGCTGATCTGGCGTCAGTTTGTCGCCTGTCAGATGACACCAGCGCAATACGACTCCACCACGCTGACGGTGAAAGCCGACGACTTCCTGCTGCGTGCCAAAGGCCGTACGCTGCGTTTCGATGGCTGGACCAAGGTGATGCCTGCGCTGCGTAAGGGCGATGAAGATCGCACTCTGCCGTTTGTGGAAGTGGGCAGCGAGCTGGATCTGCAAAAGCTGATCCCGAGCCAGCACTTTACCAAGCCACCGGCACGTTACAGTGAAGCTTCACTGGTTAAAGAGTTGGAAAAACGCGGAATTGGCCGTCCATCTACCTACGCCTCGATCATCTCGACCATTCAGGATCGTGGTTATGTGCGGGTAGAGAGCCGCCGGTTCTACGCGGAAAAAATGGGTGAGATTGTCACCGATCGCCTGGAAGAAAACTTCCGTGAGCTGATGAATTACGACTTCACCGCACGCATGGAAAATGGCCTGGACCAGGTCGCCAACAATCAGGCGGAATGGAAAGCAGTGCTGGACGAATTCTTTGCCGAATTCAGCGAGCAGTTGGAAACCGCCGAGAAAGACCCTGAAGAGGGCGGTATGCGCCCGAACCAGATGGTGATGACCAGCATTGACTGCCCGACCTGTGGCCGCAAGATGGGCATCCGCACCGCCAGTACCGGCGTGTTCCTTGGTTGTTCCGGTTATGCGTTGACGCCGAAAGAGCGCTGCAAAACCACCATCAACCTGGTGCCGGAAGCGGAAGTGCTGAACATCCTGGAAGGGGATGATGCAGAAACCAACGCCCTGCGTGCCCGCAAGCGCTGCCAGAAGTGCGGCACCGCGATGGACAGCTACCTGATCGACAACCAGCGCAAGCTGCACGTGTGTGGTAACAACCCGGCCTGTGATGGCTACGAAATCGAACAGGGCGAATTCCGCCTGAAAGGTTACGACGGCCCGATCGTTGAGTGTGAGAAATGTGGTTCCGAAATGCACCTGAAAATGGGGCGCTTTGGTAAGTACATGGGCTGCACCAACGAAAACTGCAAGAACACCCGTAAGATCCTGCGCAGCGGTGAAGTTGCGCCGCCGAAAGAGGATCCGGTCCCGCTGCCTGAGTTGCCGTGCGAGAAATCGGACGCCTACTTTGTGTTGCGTGATGGGGCGGCAGGCGTGTTCCTGGCGGCCAACACCTTCCCTAAATCGCGCGAAACCCGTGCGCCGTTAGTGGAAGAGTTGCTGCGCTTCAAAGATCGTTTGCCGGAGAAATTGAGCTATCTGGCCGATGCGCCGGTGGCCGATCCCGAAGGCAACAAGACGATGGTGCGCTTCAGCCGTAAAACCAAGCAGCAGTATGTCTCATCAGAGAAAGACGGCAAGGCCACCGGCTGGTCCGCATTCTTCGTTGATGGCAAATGGGTTGAAGGCAAGAAGTAACCCGGCTGCAAGGCAGCACCAAAAAAACCAGCTCACTGAGCTGGTTTTTTATTGGCGAAAATCGGCTGGCGGATCTATTCTTCTCTGCTTTTTCTTATTTTTATCGGCAAGGCTCGGCGTTGATAATCATGCGAAAAGATCGTTATCATCTTGTGAAGCGGCTCTATACTTGGTAGCGCGACATGATATAATGGTTATATAAAAACGTTTTTTATGATTAAAGCTTATTAGCAACGGCGTTTTCATCAGCATCTGGGCGAAATCACTGTGTTTAAGGCTTGTGAGAATTAAGCATACCGGGGCAACACCGAGATACCTGGCTGCGGCAGGCCGCAGTGTTTTAACCTAGGATGGTATTCAAATATGAAATTGCAGCAGCTTCGTTACATCGTAGAAGTGGTGAATCATAACCTCAACGTCTCTTCCACGGCTGAAGGTCTCTATACCTCGCAACCGGGTATCAGCAAGCAGGTGAGGATGCTGGAGGATGAGCTAGGCATCCAGATTTTCGCCCGTAGCGGCAAGCACCTTACCCAGGTGACGCCTGCTGGCCAGGAAATTATCCGCATTGCTCGCGAAGTACTGTCCAAAGTAGAGGCCATCAAGGCCGTTGCCGGGGAACATACTTACCCGGACAAAGGTTCGCTATATGTGGCCACCACCCATACCCAGGCACGCTATGCCTTGCCCAATGTGATTAAAGGCTTTATCGAGCGTTACCCGCGCGTGTCGCTGCATATGCACCAGGGCTCGCCAACGCAGATTGCCGAAGCGGTTTCCAAAGGCTCTGCAGACTTTGCCATCGCTACCGAAGCGCTGCACCTGTATGACGATTTAATCATGCTGCCGTGCTACCACTGGAACCGGGCGGTAGTAGTGAAGCCCGATCATCCTTTGGCGGGTAAGAGCCACATCACCATTGAAGAGCTGGCCGAGTATCCTATCGTCACCTATACCTTCGGCTTTACGGGGCGCTCGGAGCTGGATACGGCGTTTAACCGGGCGGGGTTGACGCCGCGCATCGTGTTTACCGCTACCGATGCTGACGTGATCAAGACTTATGTACGCCTGGGGCTGGGTGTTGGCGTGATCGCCAGCATGGCGGTCGATCCGGTACAGGATCCGGATTTGGTGATGGTGGATGCCCGCGATATCTTCACCTATAGCACCACCAAGATCGGTTTCCGCCGCAGTACCTTCCTGCGCAGCTATATGTACGACTTTATCCAGCGTTTCGCACCGCATCTGACGCGCGACGTGGTCGATACCGCGGTGGCTTTACGTACTAATGACGAGATCGAAGCCATGTTCAAGGACATCAAACTGCCGACCAAATAGGCCGTTAACTTGAACCGCATTAACTCATTTAAACCGCCGAAGGGCGGTTTTTCACTGTCTGATACCTGCTAACTCATTGACCTACCTGTAGCTTCCCGCCTTTGATTGCTCTTGCCTATCGTTATGATCAATACGTGTTGTTATCAAAACGTTACATGGCGTTTGTGTTATCTTTAAATAACACCTCAGAAATCACCCTGGTTTGACATAATAAAAAATGGAGGAGCTATGTCGTCCGATCTTCGTAAAACGAGTATGGATAAGCTGGTAGCACTGGGTAGTGAGTATCACTATTACAGTTTGCCACTGGCGGCCAGACAGTTAGGGGATATTGACCGGCTGCCGAAATCGATGAAAGTGTTACTGGAAAACCTGTTGCGCCATGTGGATGGTGATACGGTACAGGTTGACGATCTGAAGGCGATCGTAGGTTGGTTGCAAACCGGCCATGCCGATCGCGAAATTGCTTATCGCCCGGCGCGGGTGTTGATGCAGGACTTCACCGGTGTGCCTGCCGTGGTGGATTTGGCGGCAATGCGTGAGGCCGTTCTGCGCCTGGGAGGGAACGTCGATCAGGTGAACCCGCTGTCACCGGTCGATTTGGTCATTGACCACTCTGTCACTGTCGATGAGTTTGGCGACCATGACGCCTTTGGCGAAAACGTGCGTATCGAAATGGAGCGTAACCACGAACGCTACACCTTCCTGCGGTGGGGGCAAAAGGCCTTCAACCGCTTCCGCGTGGTGCCACCCGGCACCGGCATCTGCCATCAGGTAAACCTGGAGTATCTGGGGCAAACCGTTTGGCATACCGAAGAGAATGGCCAACGCATTGCTTACCCCGATACCCTGGTGGGGACCGACTCCCACACCACCATGATTAACGGTCTTGGTATCCTAGGCTGGGGCGTTGGCGGTATTGAGGCCGAAGCTGCCATGTTGGGCCAGCCAGTCTCCATGCTGATCCCGGATGTGGTGGGTTTTAAACTCAGCGGTAAGTTATCCGAGGGTATTACGGCCACCGACCTGGTGCTGACCGTCACCCAAATGCTGCGTAAGCACGGCGTCGTCGGCAAGTTTGTTGAGTTTTATGGTGATGGACTGGCTGATTTGCCGTTGGCGGACCGGGCAACCATTGCCAACATGTCGCCAGAGTTCGGGGCAACCTGTGGCTTCTTCCCGGTGGATGACGTGACGTTGGGCTACCTGCAGTTAAGTGGCCGTAGCACTGAGCAGATCGCATTGGTGGAAGCCTATGCCAAGGCACAGGGGATGTGGCGTAATCCAGGCGATGAACCGGTGTTTACCAGCACGCTGTCGCTGGATATGTCAACGGTTGAGGCCAGCCTGGCAGGGCCGAAACGCCCGCAGGACCGCGTCGCGCTACCGCAGGTGCCAACCGCATTCACCGCCGCGACCGAGCTGGAGATTGGCGGTCAGAAAGATAAGCAGGAAGTGAAAAGCTTCACGCTGGGAGGCAAAAGCTTGGAGCTAAATACCGGCGCGGTGGTGATCGCAGCCATTACCTCCTGTACCAACACCTCCAACCCGAGCGTGATGATGGCCGCTGGCCTGTTGGCCAAAAAAGCCGTTGAAAAGGGCTTGAAAACCAAGCCGTGGGTGAAAACCTCACTGGCACCGGGTTCCAAAGTGGTGACCGAATACTTCGACCGCGCCAAACTGACGCCGTACCTGGAGCAATTGGGCTTTAACCTGGTTGGCTACGGCTGTACGACCTGTATTGGTAACTCGGGCCCGTTGCCCGAGCCGATTGAGCAGGCGATCAAGGAAGGGGATCTTACCGTAGGCGCTGTGCTGTCCGGTAACCGTAACTTTGAAGGGCGTATCCACCCGCTGGTAAAAACCAACTGGCTGGCTTCGCCGCCACTGGTGGTTGCCTATGCGCTGGCAGGTAACATGAAGGTTGATCTGACCAAAGATGCGTTGGGCGTAGGTCGCGACGGGAAACCGGTTTATCTGAAGGATATCTGGCCTACCAGCCAGGAGATTGCCCAAGCCGTGGCCGAGGTCAGCACCGAAATGTTCCATAAGGAATATGGTGCCGTGTTTGATGGCGACGCCAGTTGGCAAGCGATCCAGGTGACCGGTTCCGCGACCTACGAATGGCAAGCTGACTCTACCTATATTCGCCATCCTCCATTCTTCAGTACCATGAAAGCGCAACCGGATCCGGTGCAGGACATTCACGGCGCGCGTATTCTGGTAATCCTGGCAGACTCGGTGACCACTGACCATATCTCGCCTGCGGGCAACATCAAGCGTGACAGCCCGGCGGGGCGCTACCTGAGTGAACGTGGTGTCGAGGTGAAAGAGTTCAACTCTTACGGTTCGCGCCGCGGTAACCACGAAGTGATGATGCGGGGCACCTTCGCCAACATCCGTATCCGTAACGAAATGGTTCCGGGTGTGGAGGGGGGCTATACCCGCCATCTGCCTTCGCAGAATCAGATGGCGATCTATGATGCTGCCATGCAGTATCAGCAGGAGCAGGTGCCACTGGCGGTAATCGCTGGTAAAGAGTATGGCTCCGGCTCCAGCCGTGACTGGGCAGCCAAAGGTCCGCGTTTATTGGGGGTGCGAGTGGTGATCGCCGAATCCTTTGAGCGCATCCACCGTTCCAACCTTATCGGTATGGGTATCTTGCCGCTGGAATTCCCGCAGGGTATAACGCGCAAAACGCTGGGTTTGACGGGGGAGGAACTGATCGACGTGAGTGGTTTGCAGGCGTTGCAACCCGGCCAGACGGTGCCGGTCAATATCACCTATGCCGATGGCCAGCAGGTGGTGGTGAACACCCGTTGCCGCATTGATACCGGCAATGAGCTGACTTATTACCAGAACGACGGCATCCTGCACTACGTTATCCGTAAAATGCTGTAGAGAGAACAAGGGCGCCAAAAGGCGCCCTTGTTGTTATTTTTTGTCCAGCAAGTGGCCCATTTTAGCGGCCTTGGTGGCCAGATAACGTTCGTTCTTCGGGTTACGGCCCACGATCAACGGCACGCGCTCGGAGATATTAATGCCCGCTTCGCTCAGGATCTCGACCTTCTTTGGGTTATTGGTCAGCAGGCGCACCGCATCTACCCCCAGCAGTTTGAACATATCGGCGCACAGGGTGAAGTCTCGCTCATCGGCGGCAAAGCCTAGCTGATGGTTGGCTTCCACCGTGTCCGCCCCTTTATCCTGCAAGGCATAGGCGCGTATCTTGTTCAACAGACCGATATTACGGCCTTCCTGGCGGTGATACAGCAGAATGCCACGGCCTTCCTCGGCGATCTGTTCCAACGCGGCTTCCAGTTGAAAACCGCAGTCACAGCGCAGGCTGAACAGCGCATCACCGGTCAGACATTCGGAATGAACCCGTGAGAGGACCGGTATTTCACCGGTAATATCGCCGAAAACCAGTGCCAGATGATCCTGCCCGGTGGCCAGTTCTTCGAACCCCACCATCAGAAAATCACCCCATGGTGTTGGCAGTTTGGCTTCCGCCACACGTTTAAGCTGCATGTCACTCTCCAAAAACACTACCTGTCAAATCGCTGCGTGCATCCTACGACTGGAACAGGGGACTGACCAGCATTAAAACAGACGGCGACGATCGCTATTTCATTCTTTACCGGCTATTTTGCCATAACTTGTGGCCGAGCGGTGCTCAGCAAAGCAGCATACGGCGTTTTACCGCTCCTATTGTTGCAATAGGTCATTTATCTATCTAATTTCTCTTGTTTTGCTGAGTTCGCAAGATTGTTACACTGCGGGTTAACCACAGCGGAAGGATAATGGGATGTTAAAGATAGCAAAACGCACGGCGGGCGGAGCGATAGTGCTGATGTTGTTGCCGCTGGCGGTCTGGCTTTTTGGCTGGCACTGGCAACCCGGCGGTAATGACGGCCTGTTAAAAGCGCTGTTCTGGGTGACGGAAACTGTCACTGCGCCCTGGGGTATTCTCACCAGCCTGATCCTGTCGGCCTGGTTTCTGTGGTGTCTGCGTTTTCGGCTGAAACCGGCGGTGGGGCTGTTCATCCTGTTGTCTGCGGCGATCGGGATTGGCCAGGCGGTCAAATCTTCCATCAAAGAGCAGGTACAGGCACCGCGGCCGTTTGTCGTGTGGCTGGAGTCGACCCATCAGATTGATGAAAAATATTTCTACTCGTTGGACAGGAAGCAACGTAGCGCTCTGGTCAAAGAGCAGTTGCTGGACCAGGCGCTGGTGCCTGAATGGTTGAGCAGACACTGGCAGTTTGAAACCGGCTTCTCGTTCCCTTCAGGCCACACGATGTTTGCCGCTACGTGGGCATTGCTGGGGGTCGGGTTACTGTGGCCACGGAGGCACTTTAAAACCGTAGCGGTACTGATGGTTTGGGCATTTGGCGTGATGGGAAGCCGCCTGATGCTCGGCATGCATTGGCCGCGGGATCTGGCGATGGCGATTGTTATTAGCTGGCTGCTGGTTACCCTGGCAAGTTGGCTGACTCAGCGTTGGTTTGGGCCACTCACCATTCCCCCGCAGGAGCAGCAGGAAATCGGCGAGCGGGAACGCGATAAGTGATTTCGCACGGAAGGTGATGAAAATTTATCGTGACATTGTCACATTTTAGCGGCTCCAACCCGGGGCCGCATCAACGCTGGTATTTACCCTGCATTGCAATCTGTCCTTTCGCCCCCATATCTTATCAAACCCGTGATTTTGAGAAGCTTTCTCATTAATTTGCTCAGGCGCTGCATTTCTTGCTGAATATCCCAGCAGATCTACGGTTTTATCGTCTGCCAGGGTTTCCCTGCTACGATGGGAAATGCTAACTTAAGTCATAGGGACGCCACTTAGCGGCAATTACCCGTGGGCGGCAAACCCTGTATTGGGTTCCGGTTTGTGGCCTTGAGGGTAGAGTTCATCCGATTCACTCGGCATTGCGGGAAAGAATGTGAAATATTTACTGATTTTTTTACTGGTTCTGGTGATTTTCGTGGCTTCAGTCACGCTGGGCGCGCATAACGACCAGGTGGTGACGTTTAACTATTTGGTTGCTCAGGGCGAATATCCTGTATCTACCCTGTTAGCCACCCTGTTTGGTGCTGGCTTTGTGTTGGGGTGGATTATTTGTGGGTTATTTTATCTGCGCACACGCATCGCTCTTGGGCGTGCAGAGCGGAAAATCAAAAGGCTGGAACTGCAGCTCGAAGCACCTGTCGAGCCGGCACCGTTGCCCGCAGTCAGCAAGGAATAATCTGTTATGTTAGAGCTGCTGTTTCTGTTGCTGCCTGTAGCTGCCGCGTACGGTTGGTACATGGGGCGCAGAAGTGCTCAGCAGGATAAACAACAGGAAGCCAACCGCCTGTCGCGTGAATACGTGGCTGGGGTTAACTTCCTGCTTTCCAACCAACAGGATAAAGCGGTCGATCTGTTTCTCGACATGTTGAAAGAGGACAGCAATACCGTTGAAGCCCATCTGACGTTGGGCAATCTGTTCCGCTCTCGTGGTGAGGTCGATCGCGCCATCCGCATCCATCAGGCCTTGATGGAAAGCGCTTCTCTAACCTTCGAACAGCGTCTGCTGGCGATACAGCAACTGGGGCGTGACTATATGGCCGCCGGGTTGTATGACCGCGCCGAGGACATGTTCAGCCAGTTAATCAATGAAGAAGACTTCCGTGTTTCCGCGCTGCAGCAATTACTGGTGATCCACCAGGCCACCAGCGACTGGCAGAAAGCCATCGAAGTGGCAGAAAAGCTGGTCAAACTGGGTAAGGAAAAGCAGCGCGTCGAGATCGCGCATTTTTACTGTGAGCTGGCCCTGCAGGCGATGGGCAGCGACGATCTGGACAAGGCGATGGGTCTGCTCAAGCGCGCGGCCTCGGCGGATAAACAGTGCGCTCGCGTGTCGATCATGGTTGGGCGTATCTTCATGGCGCAAGAGGAGTATGCCAAGGCGGTAGAAACCCTGACGCGCGTATTGGATCAAGATAAAGAGCTGGTCAGCGAAGCGTTACCGATGCTGCAGGAATGCTACCAGCATTTGCCTCAACAACAGCAAGACTGGGCAGACTTCCTCAAACGTTGTGTGGCGGAGAATACCGGTGCCACGGCGGAATTGATGCTGGCGGAAGTGATCGAGCAGCGGGAAGGGAGCGATGTGGTGCAGGTGTACATCAATCGCCAGTTGCAGCGCCATCCGACCATGCGCGTGTTTTATCGCCTGATGGATTATCATCTGGCAGATGCAGAAGACGGGCGCGCCAAAGAAAGCCTGCTGTTGCTACGGGATATGGTGGGCGAGCAGATCCGTACCAAACCGCGCTACCGCTGCCACAAATGCGGTTTTACCGCCCATTCACTTTACTGGCATTGTCCTTCGTGCCGGGCCTGGTCTTCGGTTAAACCGATACGCGGGCTGGACGGGCAATAAAAGAGCTTGTTAACTAGGGGCGCTGCAAATGCGGCGCCCGCTTAGATTGTCCGGGGTTACTTTTTCTTGCCGCTTTTCGCGCCGCCTTTCAACAGTTGGCGCAGCTTCTTCAGCTCTTTCTGGCTAAGAGGTTGTTCAACCTCCTCTTCGGTACCCTGATTATCGATATCGTCATGATGCAGCGGAGCCGCTTTCTTGCTGGCTTTGGCCGGGACTTCGAAGCTATGCTCCAGCCGTTGGCACACCTCTGCACTCAATGAAAGCTGGTTCTCCAAGGCCATTGCCTTGATTTGCTCTTTCAGTGCCAGAGGGATCTTGATGGTAAGTGTCGATATCTCGCTCATTTTGCTGCCTTTTACGCGGGAGGTTACCATCAAGCTAAGTCAGCCATGCAGATCTGTCTAGTGTGTAATAAAAATTTAATAATTTTGTAACATAAGTAGGCTACATAAACGCGCCACGCTTTCCTCATTTTTCTGGTCGAGCTACTATGAGCCATGACTGAACCCGATCTCAATTTACTTATCGCCCTTGATGCGCTGCTTGCTGAAGTTAGCGTGGCTGGTGCTGCGCGTCGTCTTGGCCTCAGCGCTTCGGCCATGAGCCGCACGCTCACCCGGTTACGCACCGTTACCGAAGATCCCTTGTTGGTGCGCGCCGGCCGCCACATGGTGCTGACGCCTTATGCCGAAGAGCTCCGGGAACGTACGCAAAATGCCGTATTTGCGGCGCGTTCGGTGCTGCGCCCTTCGGCCACAGAATTGAACCTCGCCACGCTGGAACGAACCTTTATCATTCGTGCCAATGAGGGGTTTGTGGAGGCATTTGGAGCTTCACTGATTGCGGCAACGGCGAAGGCAGCGCCTTTGGTGCGCCTGCGCTTTTCACCCAAACCAGAGAAAACCTCAAAGCATCTGCGTGAAGGTCTGGTCGATCTTGAGATTGGCGTCTTGGGGACCATGGGGCCGGAAATACGCTTGCAGGCGCTGTTCAGGGATCGCTTCGTTGGGGTGGTAAGAGCGGGGCATCCGCTGACGCAGGAACCAGAGGTGACGGCCAGCCAGTATGCTGCGTTGGGCCATGTTGTCGCTTCCCGGCGGGAGCGCACCGACGGGCCGGTAGACGAAGCATTGGCTGAACTAGGTTTGCGGCGCAACATTGCCGCCGTGGTGCCGAGTTTCCCGGCAGCCTTGGCCGTAGCTCAGGAGTCCGATCTGGTGGCGTTGGTGCCTGCCTCATTCCTGATCAATCAACCGGTGGCCAATATTGATGGGGGCGTAGGGACACTCTGGGCTTTTGAACTGCCGGTAACCACCAGGGCGATTACGATATCGCAGCTGTGGCATCCCCGCTCAGAGGCGGATCCGGCTCATCGCTGGTTGCGGCAATTGGTACTGAATGTCTGCCGCAAGTTGGTACCAGAATAAAAACATGTGGGCTGTGGTGCAGTAGGGGATGGGCGCCGAATGCAGCGCCCGTTCAGATAATCTAGAGGGTGGTTCGAACTTATTTATAGATGACCGCGTTGCCGTGCAGCATGTTGTTGCCACCGGCGGCGACAATGCGGTAGCTGCTAGCGCCTTGGGCTTCGGCTTTGGCCGCCAGCTTGGCTTCCAGGCCGCTTAGAGTGGTAACGCCACCGGCAGAAACTACGCCAACTTCGGTCAGACTCTGTGCCTGTTGCTGGCTGACCGGCTCAGCGGCAGCGCTGGCAAATGAGGTTAGGGCCAGAACGGTAGCTGCTGCAAAATATTTGATGCCTTTCATGAGTATCTCCAATTTGGTTTTGAGGGTGAAAGTGTTTCCGCTTTCGATGTGTTGAATGATAAAGCATTTATAAACGGATGAAATCGGATAGGCTTGAGCATGTTAATCAAATTATTTGATTGAGAATTTACGCTTCTTTACCGCGTTTTACTCACCCTGGGTTAACGGCGCAGGGTGTTATTGACAGTCGATGACCAACGCTGCGTTAACATTACGTAACGGCAATGGGTTGCGTGACTGGGATTTCCGCTGTCTGGCATGTAGAATGCGGCGGTCAGTTTTGCTGGCGGCTCACTCATCATGTCCATTTCACACAAGGTAGAAGCTATGAAGTCTGAAAATAACTCAAATAACAATGACTTAAAATCATCGCCCATCATCGTGGCATTGGATTACGCGGACCGTTCCGCCGCATTGGCCTTTGCTGACCGCATCGATCCGCAAGATTGCCGGCTAAAAGTGGGTAAAGAGATGTTCACCCTGTTCGGGCCTGAGATTGTGCGCGATCTGCATCAGCGTGGATTTGAGGTGTTCCTCGATTTGAAATTCCACGATATTCCTAACACCACGGCGCATGCCGTAGCCGCTGCGGCGGAGTTGGGCGTATGGATGGTGAACGTACATGCCAGCGGTGGTGCTCGCATGATGAACGCTGCCAAAGAGGCGCTACTGCCTTATGGCGCGGATGCACCGCTATTGATTGCCGTCACCGTTCTCACCAGCATGGAGGCGGAAGATCTGCGCGCCATTGGTATCGAACTCAGCCCGGCAGAACAGGCGGAAAGATTGGCTCGCCTGACGCGCGACTGTGGCCTGGACGGCGTGGTCTGTTCTGCACAGGAAGCTTCACGCCTGAAAGCTGCCTGTGGCAACCAATTCCAACTGGTTACCCCAGGTATTCGCCCGGAAGGCAGTGCCGCAGGCGATCAGCGCCGCGTGATGACGCCGGTGCAGGCTTTGGCCGCCGGAGTTGATTATATGGTGATCGGCCGCCCAATTACGCAATCCGCCGATCCAGCGGCAGCGCTCAGCGCTATTCGAGCCTCACTGGCTTAAGGAACCCAACATGAATGATGATAATAGCCGCCTGGTGTACTCCACCGACAGCGGGCGTATCAAGCAGGAAGAAGCCAAGCCAGAGCGCGCCAAAGGCGATGGCATCGTGCGTATTCAACGCCAGACCAGCGGCAGAAAAGGCAAGGGGGTTTGCCTGATCACCGGTGTCGATCTGGATGATGCGGCACTGGATAAACTGGCTGCCGAACTGAAAAAGAAATGCGGTTGTGGTGGCTCGGTGAAGGATGGTGTGATCGAGATCCAGGGCGACAAACGCGACCTGCTTAAGCAATTGCTGGAAGCCAAGGGCATGAAGGTTAAGCTGGCAGGCGGTTGAGCAGCTGAATGAAATATGCCGCAGTGTGTCACTGCGGCTGCATTCATCGAAATGATAATCGTAAAAATAGACCTGAAAGATTTTTTTCAATTAGACGTCAAAGCGTGAACGCTTTTGTCAGCCTATCGGCAGAGGTATCAGCAAGCCGTGGCTTATTTACTCACCTGGTGACCGATGATGCCACCAACAGCGGCACCGCCGACGGTCCCCAACGCGCTGCCGTTAGTCAGCACCGCACCGCCTACCGCACCTGCACCAGCACCAATCGCCGTGTTGCGGTCACGTTTAGACATATTCGAACAGGCACTCAGCGACAGAGCCAGGGTAATCACCACTGCGGCAGTGGCCAAACGTTGATTAATGATCATAATGAGTTCTCCTTAGCATCGGCTATATGGAACTACTTTGCTGGCATAGTACAGCTTAAGTATAGGCAGTAATCAGCAAACTGGCCTGAGACTGTCTTCCAGACAACCTTGAAATAAAAAATGGCATTTATTGCACAAAACAGGGCAATTAAAAAATCAGGGCGGTTTTTTCGCCTTGTTTCAGTATAAATCTCTGACGAGGGATAAATAGGGAAATAGTCTTAATTTAGCCCGGATCGGCAGGCGATTATTCCGAATCAGCCGCCACACATCTTGGTATATCCAGCAGAACTCTACGTGGTCTTTAGCGATCTATCCCATACCGCCCAGTGGCATGCCTGCCGACAATATACCCGTCGTCTTTCAAGTTGCAGCGTTGTTACCTGCGCTATCTCACCTCAGTCACTTACGAAAAGTAAGCTCCTGAGGATGAGATAGCTTGTTGCCTAGCTGCAACTTGAAATTCATAGGGTATAGCAGTAGAGCCGCCACAAGGACAAGATCATGCTCAATGAACTGAAACAACAGGTGCTGGAAGCCAACCTTCAACTTCCGCGCCATCATCTGGTGACCTTTACCTGGGGCAATGTCAGTGCCGTAGACCGCCAGCAGGGGCTGATGGTGATCAAACCTTCAGGCGTTGAGTATGATGCCATGACCCGTGAGGATATGGTGGTGGTGGAACTGGAGAGCGGCAAGGTGGTGGAGGGGAGTAAAAAGCCTTCTTCCGATACGGATACCCACCGGGTGCTGTACCTGAACTTTGCTGCCGTGGGTGGGATCGTTCACACCCACTCGCGCCATGCCACCATTTGGGCCCAGGCCGGATTAGCCATCCCCGCCTGGGGAACGACACATGCAGACTACTTCTATGGTGATATTCCCTGTACTAGGCTAATGCGGGACGAAGAGATCAACGGCCGTTATGAATGGGAAACCGGGCAGGTGATCGTCGAAACCTTCAAAGAGCGCGGGTTGGATGCTGCCCAGATACCTGCGGTGCTGGTGCATTCCCACGGTCCATTTGCCTGGGGCAAAGATGCTGACAGCGCGGTGCATAACGCCGTCGTGTTGGAAGAGTTGGCTTATATGGGGATCTTCTCGCGCCAGTTAGCGCCTGGGTTGGGCAATATGCAGCAGACCCTGCTGGACAAGCACTATCTACGCAAGCACGGTGCGCATGCCTATTACGGGCAGTAACCTCACCACGGGGCCGAACGGCCCCGCAGCCGTTATTCGTTAACCAGATCCAACTTGATACCTTGGCGTTTGAGCAATTGCTGGTAGTCGTTGGCGATGCGTGAATCGGTGATCACCCGCCCAATCTGGCTCATTGGCTCCAATGGATTAGGTTGGATCTGGCCAAATTTTGATGAGTCGGTCAGCACTATGTTCTCTACGCCTTTGGCTAACACCGCATTGACCACGTCGGCACGCATCATATCGCGGCCGGTGAAGCCAGTTTCCGCGTGATAGCCATCCACCCCGATAAACGCCTTGCTGAAGTGCACCTGTTGGATACACATGCGGGTTAACGGGCCAACCACGGTTTCACTCTTCTTCTGATACATGCCGCCGAGTACGATCACATCGCAGTCGGTCTCTTTAAGCAGATGGGCGATGTAATGGCTGACGGTGATCAGCGTGACGCGCTTGCGCTCGGCCAGATAGCGGGCCAGTAAGGCGTTGGCACTACCGCTCTCGATAAAGATGGTTTCGCCATCGTTGACCAACGATGCAGCATATTGTGCCAGCTTCTGCTTAAGCGTGAAGTTGGACATCATGCGGGCATCAACGTCGTCGCTTTCCAGCGCAACGGCAGAACCGTGAACGCGTTTCAGATAGCTGCGCTTTTCCAACAGATTGAGATCCTGGCGGATCGTCACCTCAGAAACGCCAGAGGCGCGCGCCAGCTCGCCAACGCTGATGCGCCTGCGGTCATTCACCAACTGCAAAATGGTTTGTTGTCTTGAATTCATAGCGGCCTGATAGGCGGCCACCAAAGGGTGACCGCAACGATTCACTGATTAAAGAGTATGTTCGGTACGCGCGATAATGTCATCCTGCGCATCTGGGGATAATGCGGTAAAGAAGGCAGAATATCCAGCTACGCGTACCACTAAATCGCGATATTGGTCAGGATGTTGCTTCGCGGCCAGCAGCGTTTCCCGTGACACAATATTATACTGCACGTGCCAGCCATGGTAAGCCTCGAAGAAAGTGCGCAGCATCAGCATCAGTTTTTCGCGATCACGCGGGTTCTCCAGCGTTGACGGGTTCAGCTTCTGGTTCAGCAACACGCCACCCAGAATCGATTCGGTGGGCAGTTTGCTCAGCGAGTTGAACACCGCCGTTGGGCCAAGATGGTCGGTGCCGGAGGCCGGGCTAGCCCCTTCCGCCAATGGCGTATGTGCTTTACGGCCGTCTGGAGTAGCCATGGTGGCAGCACCAAACGGGACGTTGGCCGAAATGGAGGAAGTGCCCGCATAGTAGGTACCACCGATCGGGCCACGGCCAAAGCGGGTGTTGTGATACTGCTTCAGTTCGTCGATATAGGTCTGGTAGGCACGTACCAGCAGTTGATCGACATCATCCACATCGTTGCCGTATTTTGGCGCCGCGTTGATCAAGCGTTGGCGCAGCTGCTCGCCGTCCAGCCCAGCAAAGTCGTTAGCAAGAGCCTGAGCCAGCTGTTGCTGACCAATAATCCCCTGATCGAACACCAGCTTGCGTACCGCTTCCAGGCTGTTACCCAGGTTGGCGATCCCAACCTGCAGGCCGGACACCCAGTCATATTTCGCACCGCCTTGTTTGACGCTCTTTCCGCGCTCGATGCAATCATCTACCAAGGCCGAGCACACAATGTCGTGGGCATTTTCTTCCAGTACGGTATCGACTACGCACTCAATCTCAATCGATTTGCGGGTGTAATAGCGGATCTGCGTATCCCAGGCCTCCAGCACCTGGTCAAACTGGTTAAAGTTGCCCTGAGACAGCCCCAACTCCTGCAGTAGGAAAATCTTGCCGGAGGTGGCGTCGCGCCCTTGCTCCAGTGCTGCCAACATCACGCGGGCAAAGTTGATAAAGCTCATCCCGGTACAACGGTAGCCCCATTTGCCGCCAACGGCGGTTTCGATACAGCCGATAGCGGCGTAATCGTAGGCATCCTGCGGTTCGACACCCAGCTTGATAAACTCGGGGATCACGATCTCATCGTTGTTAAACGCCGGCATGCCAAAGCCGCAGCGGATCACCTGCACGCAGGCGTCGAGGAAATCATTACTGATCCCGGCGTGATAGCGCACGCTGAGGTTAGGCTGCGTTGAACGCAGACGGCCACAGGATTCCAGAATGGTGTAAGAGAGCGGGTTGACCGCGTCACAAGGCTGGCCATTGACCAGTTTCTGGCCGCCGATGGTGACGTTCTGATACAGCGGGCTTCCGGCGGAGGCTTTGGAGTGCGAGCCGGAACGGATCTTGTTCACTTCCAGCAGTTTCAACCAGCAGCTGTGCAGCATCTCGATGGCTTTTTCGCGCGGCAGGCTTTGCTCCAACTCCACGTCACGGCGATACCAAGGATACAGATATTGGTCGAGGCGGCCAAAGGATACGGAGTGGCCGTTGGATTCGATCTGCAGGAACAGCTGAATGAAGTAACACAGTTGCAGCGCCTGCCAGAAGGTCTGTGGTGGTTGATGAGCGATCAGTTCGCAGTTAGCTGCCATGGTCAACAGCTCTTCACGCCGCCAGATGAGTTGCTCTTCCTGGGCCATTTCACGAGCCAACTGGGCAAAGCGCAGGATATGCTCGCTGAGAGCGTCTAGCGAGATGTCGATAGCCTTGAGGAACTGTTCCTTATGCAGGTCGTCCCAGTCCGTCAGGTGCAGGCGTTCACGGCGCTCAGACACTTTCTCACGCAGGCCGCCCAGACCTTTTTCCAGCAACAGCGGGAAGTTGACCGCCAGGTGCGCATCGCCAGACGTCATGTTGCCTTCGGCCTTGATGATCCCGGTAGCCAGCAGGGCTTTTTGCTCATCGGTGAACATACCGTAGCAGCGATCCTGCACGGTCTGACCACGCCACCATGGGCACAGGGTATGCAATACCTTTTTATCCTGTTCGCTGACGGAGAAGCCAGCGCCGGGGCGATCGGCCAACTCGTCAATTTCGCTTTCGATCCAACTGACGGTGTATTCCGGGAAGATCGGCGCGGCACGGAGCTGGCTAGCCTGGTTACCGATAATCAGCTCATCATTCTTGATCCAGATGCTCCGTTTGGCCAAGTGGTTAGCCAACGCCATGGCACGCCTTACCGGCAGCGGTTTATCCTGATGCTGCTGGTAAGTTTCGGTGTAGTGCTGTGCGCGTTCGGTACAGACCGGTGGCTTGACGATATGGATCAGCGCGTTCTTGTGCGCTAGCGTGCGTTCGGTCAGGGTAGTCAGATCCAGCGTTGTCATGGTGTTATCCTCGCAAAATGGCGGTCAGACCTTTGACGCTGGCGTAATCTTCGGCATAGGCCAGCAGTTCGGGGTCGTCTAGTGGGGTACGGGAAGCGTAATAAGGCGCGCCGAGCAGATGGTATTTATTCATCCCCAGCGTGTGGTACGGTAAAAAATGGATCTCTTTGACGCCGATCTCATCGGCGGCAAAGTCGGTAATGGCGCGGATCGAGTTGCGATCGGCGTTAAATTCGGGGATTAACGGCACCCGCACGGTGATCTGAGTGCCAGCGGCGGCCAAGCGGCGGAAGTTATCCATCACCCGTTTGGCGGAGCCTTCGGTCCATTCCTTGAAGCGAACTGGGTCGACGTGTTTCAGATCCGCCAGCATCAGGTCTAGCCAGGGCAGAGATGGCTCGATATAGGACCAAGGCGTATGCAGGCAAGATTCTACGGCGGTATGGATACCGGCCTCGCGCCCGCGTTTGAGCAGTTCAGCCGCAACCTCTGGCTGCATGAACGGTTCACCGCCGGACAGTGTCAGGCCTCCGCCGGTACGCAGATAGTAAGGCTTATCGCGCATCACTTCGGCCATTACCGCATCAATGTCGAGTGCCGTGCCGCAGACGCTCAGCGCGCCGGTTGGGCAACAGCCGTTTAATGCGTCATAATCGGCGGAGGTCAGTAACGAACGTTGCAGGCTCAGGGTGTTGTCGTCAACGCGGGTGATAGCGTGCGGGCAACTCTCACTGCACAGGGTACAGGCTGCCAGACACAGGCGCTCATCAAACAGCAGCTCCTGCTGACGCGAACGGCTTTCCGGGTTCTGGCACCAGCGGCAGCCAAGTGAGCAGCCCTTAAGGAACACCACGCTGCGGATGCCTGGGCCGTCATGTGTTGAGTAGCGCTGTAGATTGAAAAGCATTCGTCACCTGTGAAGTTTAAAATCTTCTTACGTAAATTAAATATGTTTCGAATGAAAGTTGATTTGATTTTAATCAAATGATGGCGGCTTTTTTCGCTTATTATGTTCAGAGTTTGAATCTGCCCACAAAAGAATCAGGAGAAGGTTATGGAACTGTATCTCGATACTGCCGACGTCAGCGCAGTGAAACGTTTGGCGCGCGTCTTGCCGCTGCACGGTGTGACCACCAACCCCAGCATTGTTGCCAAAGAAGGCAAGCCGATCTGGGAGGTTCTCCCGGCCTTGCGTGATGCGTTAGGCGGTACCGGCAAGCTGTTTGCCCAGGTGATGGCCAACGACGCGGAACGTATGGTTGCCGAAGCCGTCCTGCTGAGTCAACGCGTGCCGGGCCTGGTAGTGAAGATCCCCACCACTGCAGAAGGGCTGGCGGCAATCAAGAAGCTGAAATCCATGTCGATCCCTACCTTGGGTACCGCCGTTTATGGCGCTGGTCAGGGGCTGCTGGCGGCGTTGGCCGGGGCAGAGTATGTGGCACCTTACGTTAACCGTCTGGACGCGCAGGGCGGCGACGGCGTTGAAATGGTGCACGAGTTACAACAGCTGTTATCGCTGCATGCTCCTCACGCCAAGGTGCTGGCGGCCAGCTTCAAAACGCCACGTCAGGCGTTGGAGTGTCTGTTGGCAGGCTGTCAGTCGATTACTTTACCGGTGGATGTGGCAGAGCAGTTTATTTCTACCCCGGCGGTTCAGGCGGCGGTAGAGAAGTTTGAACAGGATTGGCAGGGAGCTTTCGGCACGACGCTGATAAGCTAAAATGCATTGAAAAGGGCGGCACCTGGCCGCCCTTGTAGGTATTCGATGAGCCAGTTTCACCGGCTCATCCTGTAGAGTGCCCGTTCAGTTAGATACGCCCGGTTTCCTCACGCAGTACAATCGTGCTTTCACGTACCGTAGGCGTTTTGGAACTCAACGCGCGGCGCACCACGAAGAAGGCCGAAACCAGCATCGTCACCGCAACCAGCATAAAGAAGGCGCACAAGGCGGCGTTAATCTGATTGGCAAACACGATGGTCTGCATATCCGCAATGGATTTGGCCGGGGCGATAACCGTGTTCGATTCAATCCCGGCAGAGAATTTCTTCGCCTGAGCCAGGAAGCCGATGCTCGGTTTCTCATGGAAAATCTTCTGCCAGCCCGCCGTCATTGAGGTGATAAACAGCCAGATGGTCGGCAGAATGGTCACCCATGCGTAACGCTGTTTCTTCATTTTGAACAGCACCACGGTGCCCAGGATCAGCGCCATTGAGGCCAGCATTTGGTTACCAATACCGAACAGCGGCCACAGCGTATTGATCCCACCTAACGGATCCACTACGCCTTGATAAACGAAGAAGCCCCAACCGGCCACGGCCACGGTGGTGCCAGCCAGGTTGCCGAACCAGGAGCGGTTGTTCGCCAGCCGTGGAATGGCTACGCCAACCAGATCCTGCACCATAAAGCGACAGGCGCGGGTGCCCGCATCCACCGCAGTGAGGATAAACAGGGCTTCAAACAGGATGGCAAAGTGATACCAGAAGGCCATCATCGCCCGGCTGTTAAACACCTCGCTGATGATATGAGCCATGCCAACGGCAAAGGTTGGCGCGCCACCGGCTCTGGACAGCACCGACTTCTCGCCCACATCATGGGCAATCTGCGTCAGCGTTTCCGGGGTGACCATAAAGCCCCAGCTGTTAATTGCCTGTGAAGCACTTTCCACCGTGGTGCCGATCAGCGCCGCCGGTGAGTTCATGGCAAAGTAGACGCCTGGGTCGATCACCGAAGCGCAAATCAGCGCCATGATGGCCACGAAGGATTCCATCAGCATGCCGCCGTAGCCGATGAAGCGGATATGGCTCTCACGCTCAACCAGCTTCGGCGTGGTGCCACTGGAGACCAGGGCGTGGAACCCGGAGATTGCGCCACAGGCAATGGTAATAAACAGGAACGGGAACAGTGAACCGGCAAACACCGGGCCGCTGCCATCGATAAAGCGTGATACCGCCGGCATTCTCATTTCCGGCATCGCGAACACAATGCCCACCGCCAGCCCCACGATCACACCGATTTTCAGGAAGGTAGAAAGATAATCACGCGGAGCCAGCAGCAACCACACTGGCAACACCGAGGCGACAAAACCATAAATCACCAGCACCCAGGTCAGGGTGGTGCCGTGCAGGGTAAAGAACGGCCCCCAGTAAGGATGCATGGCGATGTTGCCACCGTAGATGATCGCCATCATCATCAGCACAAAGCCGATCAGCGAAACCTCGGCAATCTTTCCTGGGCGGATAAAACGCATGTAAACGCCCATAAACAGCGCAATCGGGATGGTGGCAGCAATGGTGAACAGACCCCAAGGGCTGTCTGCCAGCGCTTTAACGACCACCAACGCCAGCGCCGAGAGGATGATGATCATCACCCCAAGTGCACCCAGCATGGTTACCACACCGGCAAAGGCGCCCAACTCCTGCTTGGCCATTTCCCCCAGCGAACGCCCGTCGCGGCGGGTGGAGATAAACAGGATCAAGAAATCTTGCACCGCACCGGCCAGCATCACCCCAACCAATATCCAGATGGTGCCAGGCAGGAAGCCCATCTGCGCCGCCAGGATCGGCCCTACCAGCGGGCCAGCACCGGCAATGGCGGCAAAGTGGTGACCAAACAGCACCCATTTGTTGGTGGGAACATAGTCCAGGCCATCGTTATGGCGCTCCGCTGGCGTTAACCGACGGTCATCGAGTTCAAAGACGTTCTTGGCAATAAACCGACTATAGAAGCGGTAAGCAATGCTGTAGCAGGCGACGGAAGCCACCACCAGCCAGACAGCGTTGACGTGCTCCCCACGGCTCAAAGCCAGCATGCCGAAAGCGAAGGCACCGACCAGCGCCACCGCGAGCCAGATTATGGCTGACTTGACGTTTTTCATGTTCCGCAACTCCTTGTTGTGCAGAGGTAGAAAGGTGATTTTTTTAGTTTGTGAGTACGTCAAAAAGTTAACGACTCATTAAACGTAGGAGGTTTAAACGCGGACGGTGGCTGGTCGGATCAGAAATGTGAGCTCAGTTGGAGTTTGCTGAAAGATGCGTGCCATGCGGGCGCAGAATAGGTTGGTGCGGGCATAAAAAAAGGCGATACCGAAGTATCGCCTTGATCGAACACGGATAAAGTTAGGCCACCGGTCTGGCGATTACGCTGCGGGTTTCCATACGCACTTCGGCAATGTTCACCTGCAAACTATCGCTCTGGCGATAAATGACCTCGCCTTTCACCTGTACGGTGCCGGTCTCTTGGCTACACACCATCTCGTCGCGAACCGCGTGGATGAACGGGGCAGGGATAAAGGCCATCGCGCCGTTGTTCAGCAGGCGTACGCGCAGGCCACCACGGGTTACGTCGATGATCTCGGCGTTGAAGCGCTCATCGGTTCCGGCCTTATCCTTGAGGAAACGGGCATACAACCAGTCACCAACGTCGCGCTCAGCCATGCGGTTCAAACGGCGACGTTCGGCCAACTGTACGGTGACGTCGTCCTGCGGTTTTTCCGCCGACTGCTCGCTAATAATGGCTTTCAGTAGACGATGGTTGACCATATCGCCATACTTACGGATCGGAGAGGTCCAGGTGGCGTACGCCTCCAGCCCCAGACCGAAGTGCGGGCCAGGCGTGGTGCTGATCTCGGCAAAGGTCTGGAAACGGCGGATACGGCTGTCCAGGAACTGGGTTGGCTGCGAGTCGAGGTGACGGCGCAGTTCGCAGAATCCTTCCAGGGTCAGCAGCTTCTCGGCATCGGCTTCAACGCCGTTGGCCTGCAATACGGTGACCGCTTGCTCAACCAGGGCCGGATCAAAGCCGTTATGCACGTTATAGATGCCAAAGCCCAAACGATCGCGCAGCACCAGGGCGGCACAGACGTTGGCGGCGATCATGCATTCTTCAACAATACGGTTGGCGGTGCGACGCTGTTCGGTAACGATGTCCAGCACTTCGCCTTTCTCGCCGAGGACAAAGCGGTAGTCCGGGCGATCCTTGAATACCAGCGCATGCTGATGACGCCAGGCGCTGCGTGCATCGCAAACCTGTTTAAGCAATGTGATCTGCTGTGCGATGCTCTCGCTCGGTGGCTGCCAGCCAGCGACTCCGTCCAGCCAGTCAGATACCTCGTCATAAACCAGTTTGGCTTTGGACTCGATTTCGGCGGCGAAGAAATGGATATCGTTGCCCAGCGCACCGTCTGCGGCGATAGTCACGCGGCAAGCCAGTACCGAGCGGCGTTCATTCGGGCGCAGCGAGCACAGGTTGTCGGACAGATCGCGCGGCAACATCGGAATATTGAAGCCCGGCAGGTAGTTGGTGAACGCGCGCTTGCGGGCGATTTCATCCAGATTGCTGCCTTGCTCGACGTAGGCGGTAGGATCGGCAATGGCGATGGTCAACAACAGCGAGCCGTCACCGTTGTCTTGCACGTGCAGCGCATCGTCCATATCTTCGGTGCTGGCGCTATCGATGGTGACGAAGTCCAGTGCGGTCAGGTCCTCACGGACCAGAGCGGTCTCTTGTTCGGAGATCGCGACCATGTCTGGCGCTTCTTTTTCAAGATTATGACGAGCCAGCGTGACCCACCACGGCGCGAAGTGATCTTCACCGTCGGTGATGAACTGGGTCAGATCGGCATTGAAAGTGCGATCGCCTTTCAGCGGATGACGGCGCATTTCGGCGACGGCCCAGTCACCGGCCTGGAAATTATGGGTCACTTCACGCGCCGGACGGCATGGGATCGCGTCTTTCAGCAACGGATGATCGGGGATAATCGACAGGCGATCGTCTTTTTTCTGCACCCGGCCAACAAAGCGCGACAGGAAAGGCTCAACCAGGGTTTCCGGTTCAGCGATTTCGCGCTCTTTTTCGGTATGCAGGGTGGCGACGATACGATCCCCATGCATGACTTTTTTCATGTACGGCGGCGGAATGAAGTAACTTTTCTGCCCGTCGACTTCTAAAAAGCCAAAACCTTTCTCAGTCCCTTTTACTACGCCTTCAACACGCGGGGTTTGAGAGTGAAGTTGCTGTTTAAGCTGCGCCAGCAGCGGGTTATCTTGAAACATATCGTCCAGTGAATGGGTTGTGAGTGGCAAGATTTGCGGCTGACAGTTTTACGCGAATCACTCCTTGCGGGCAAGCCAAACGTCACGCTTTTCCGACGATGGCTCGCGATAATTGAAGCAATACTGCTCTAGGGGCGCGGCATGCTTAGCTGCATGCCATACCCGACCAAACTAAACAATACGCAACGTAGGGGGTTGAGCGCAGCGGCGGATGGCGACGGGAACCGATTTGGAAGTCGGCGTGCCGGTGCCATCACCAAAACTGGCCAGCGGCACCAGCGGGTTGGTTTCTGGATAGTAGGCCGCCAGATTACCGCGTGGGATATCGTAGCTAACCAGCTTGAAGCCGCTGACCTTTCTGGTTATGCCATCGTTCCATAAGGTTTCGATTTCCACCAACTCCCCATCCTGCAGGCCAAGATCGGCCAAATCTTCCGGATGAATAAACAGCACCTCGCGCTGGCCGTAAACGCCACGATAGCGATCGTCCAGTCCATAGATGGTGGTGTTGTACTGATCGTGCGAACGCAGGGTTTGCAGCACGAACGGCGCTTTTTGTGCCCCGATTTGCGGGAACAACGTATCGGGTAGCGGAGCGGCACTGAACTCGGCTTTGCCGCTCTGAGTGGCAAAGCGCAATTCGGCAGCGGCGTTGCCCAGATAGAACCCCCCAGGTAGCTCGCAACGTTGGTTAAAATCGTCAAAGCCGGGAATGGTGGCCTGAATATGCTGACGGATCAGTGAATAATCGTCGGCCAGCTCCAACCAGTCCAACTGTTGGTTGCCCAGCACCGCGTCGGCAATGCCGCAGACAATCGCGGTTTCAGAACGCTGTGTATCTGCCAGCGGTTTGCCGATGCCTTCGGAGGCGTGCACCATGCTGAAGGAATCTTCCACCGTGATGTATTGCGGGCCGCTGGCCTGCATATCCAGTTCGGTACGCCCCAGCGTCGGCAGTATCAGTGCGTCTTTGCCGGTGATCAAATGGCTGCGGTTCAGCTTGGTGCTGATATGCACCGTCAAGTCACAGCGGCGCAGGGCTTGAGCGGTACGCTCGGTATCCGGAGCTGCTGCTGCCAGATTACCTCCCAGCGCAATCAGCACCTTGACCTCACCAAGCAGCATCGCTTCAATGGCTTCGACCGTATTGTGGCCCATCTCGCGGCGGGGGCTAAAGCCAAAGTGTTGCTCCAGGCTATCCAGCAGCGCCTTGGGCGCTTTCTCATCGATGCCCATGGTGCGGTTGCCTTGCACGTTGCTGTGGCCGCGTACCGGGCACAGGCCCGCGCCTGGCTTGCCTAACTGGCCGAACAACAACTGCAGGTTGGTGATCTCGCGCACCGTCGGTACGGAATGCTTATGCTGCGTGACGCCCATCGCCCAGGTGCAGATAACACGCTCTGCGCCTTGGTAAATCGTAGCCGCATGGCGCAGTTGGGTTTCACTCAACCCAGATTGCGTGGTGATCTGTTGCCATGAGGTGGCATCCACCTGAGCCAGATAATCTTCGATGCCAACACAATGCCGATCGATAAACGGCTGGTCGAACAACCCAGGCTCGTTGGCGGCTAACCGCTGGCGGTGGGTTTCCAGTAGCGCCTTCACCATGCCGCGCACCGCCGCCATATCGCCACCCAGGTTGGGCTGGAAGTAGGCCGAGCTGATGGGGGAGGACTTGGGTGTCAGCATCTGGATTGGGTTTTGCGGATCGGCAAACCGTTCCAACCCGCGTTCGCGTAGGGTATTGAAACTGACGATGCGCGCACCGCGGCTGGCCGCGTGTTTCAGGCTGTGCAGCATGCGTGGATGGTTGGTGCCGGGGTTCTGGCCAAACACAAAAATCGCATCGGCATGCTCGAAGTCATCCATACGGATGGTGCCTTTGCCGACGCCGATGCTCTGCTTGAGGCCAACGCCACTGGCTTCGTGGCACATATTGGAACAATCCGGGAAGTTGCTGGTGCCCAGCATCCGACCAAACAGCTGATAAAGGTAGGAGGCTTCATTGCTGGCACGCCCTGAGGTGTACAGCTCAATCTGGTTGGGGTTATCCATTGCCTGGATATGGCTGGCGATCAGTTTTAGGGCATCCGGCCAGGTGATGGGCTGATAGCGATCGGTCTTGGCGTCGTAGCGCATCGGGTGCGTCAACCGGCCTTGATACTCCAGAAAGTAGTCGCTCTGCTCGCGCAGGGTGCTGACGCTGTGGGCAGCAAAGAATGCCGGTTCAACCGCATTGCGTGTCGCCTCCCAACTGACCGCTTTGGCCCCATTCTCGCAGAAGCTGAAGGTGCTGTGGTTGTCATCGCCCCAGGCACAGCCGGGGCAGTCAAAACCGCGCGCTTTGTTAACGCGCATCAGGTTGCGCAGATTTTTCAGCGCCTGTTTGCTGTCGAACACATAGCGGGTGGTGGCTTCCAATGAGCCCCAGCCGCCCGCCGCGCCGCGATAAGGCTTGATTGACGGTTTAAATTTCATGATTTTCTTCGCAGGTGATTAATGTAGCTAAAAGGTAAATGCCTTTTTAAGCATTTTGAGTATTTATGTGGCAAGTCTAGGGGCGTGAGGCCTCGGCGTCTAATCGAATAGAGCAATGATGGGATAGACGACACTTATCGCAACTGCCAGCAAGGCCGTAGCAAATGATATACTTCATGCAGAAATCATTTTCCGGGCCAATACATGGATATTAAGCAACTGATCTACCTGTGTAATCTTGAGCGGGAACGCCACTTTGGCCGTGCCGCTGAGGCCAGCTTTGTCAGCCAGCCGACCCTATCCATGCGGCTGAAAAACCTGGAAAAAGAGCTCGGGGTCTCGTTGATCAACCGTGGCAACAACTTTGAAGGCTTCACTGCCGAAGGCGAGAGGGTCTTGGCTTGGGCGCGGGAAATTGTTTCCGTTTACCAGGGGCTGAAGCTGGAAGTGGAGTCGCTTAAACACGGGCTGAACGGGACGTTGCGTATCGGCACCGTGCCCCAGTGCAGCATTTCGTTAGCGCAGATGTTAAAGGCGGTCAGCGAGCGTTACCCGCAGTTAGACTATCGCGTAGCGGTATTGAGCGCCGATCAGTTGCTGGAAGCGCTAACTGCGCACACGGTGGATATCGGCATTGGTTTCTTTGAGCTGCCAACGCTGAAGGAGCTGCATTTTCAGTCGCAGTCTTTGGCTGACAGCGGTATCGACCTGGTATTTCATCCGCAGCATTTCCCCGAGCTGGTGGGGGAAAGTCCACTAACGCTGGCAACCGTGGCGGAGTTGCCATTATGCCTGGCAGAGCCGACGCGTTACTTCCGTCGTTATCTGGATCAACAGTTTCGTGAGGCGGGCTTGACGCTGCATACCCGGATGGAAACCACCTCGATCTTCCAACTGTTACAGGGGATTTTTGTCGGCTTGGGATGCGGGTTGTTCCCCGGCGGTAACTTGCAGATGGAAATGATGCCGCAACTGCAACGGCGCAGCGTTGCCATTGCGCCGATGTCTCGTCATGCCGCCTTGGTAATCGCTGAGCCAGCAAGGGCCACGCCGCTGGCACAGCACTTTTTTGATGCGGCTCAGGCATGGTTATTGCGCTAAATCGGCTGCCACCGTATCGCCAAGACTGTAACGCAGCCGGTTTTCCCAGGCGTACAGCGCGCTGGTTAAAATCACGTCCAATGCCTGCGACCGATCCAGCCCGCTGTTGAGCAGCGGCTGCACGCTTTGTGCCGTAAATTTCTCAGGCGTTCGCGTCAGTTCGGCCGTCACGCCTATCACGGCAGCGGTTACCGGATCGTCGGCCACCTCAAGCGCGTTATCAATCCCAGCCACTAATGCCAGTGCCAACTCCCGATCGGCAATGTTATGGGCTAGCGTGGCGGCACAGTAATGGCTGCCATTAATGCGTGATGTCACCAGGGCAACCAAAGCCTTCAGGCGTGGAGATAGCCCATCAGCGTGGTGGGTAATGCTGTTAAATACCGCATTGCGCTCATGTAGGGCTGGCGCGTCGTGGGCCAACAGCAGGTAATAAGACTCGCTGCGGGCATCCGGGTGGCTTTGGTCCAGAATGTCGAGTTGCCGAGCTTGGGCCTGCTCGACAACGATCTCCGGCAGGCGAGTTTGCCATGACCGTTCCGTACAGGAAAATCCCGCCGGTTCGGCATCTTCGATTTGGGGAAAACCGGGTAACACCACGGCGGGTCTGCCTGCCAGCGCGGCAATACCGGCTACCACCCGTGCCTGATAGCTAACGAAACCGATGATTTGCGAAAAGGTCACAATATCTTGCGTGCTCAGGCCAACTTCGCCGAGCTGTTGTACAGCCTTAGAGCAAATCAGAGTAGGTTGGCTGGCGAGTTGGCGGGCGTATTGGGTGATTTGTGCCAGGCGGACATTACTTTCCCGTGAAGCATCTGGGCTGTCCAGAGGGGCGAGGCGAGCGGCGTAATGGCTACAAAGCGATTGCACGCCAGTGACCTGTGCCACCGTCAAGGCCGTCGACAGGCGATCGTAAGGTGACAATGTCACTTCACGCGAAACGTTGACTCGATCGGGGAACAGTATCGGATAGCAGGCCGAAGATGCAGTAAAAACGTCAATGCGATGGCTGAGGGCGGCATTCAATCCCTCGTCGCTAAACGTGCCCAGGCCTAACAGAAAACGCTCTCGCAAGCTTGCAGCGGCAGGCTCGAGTGGCGAACTGTCGCCAGAACTACGCTGGGTTTCGTGGTACCACTGGAAAGGGGTTAGGCGATGTTCCATCGGATAAAATCCTTCATCAATACAACAAGCCACCGTTACAGTTGGCAACGGCGGCAGGGTAAAAAACCACGGAGCAGGCGTCAGTCATGGCTGCATAGACCATGACCATAAATAGCGAAACCGGCGGCAAGGATAAGCATCAGTTGCGAGAAGCGTTGGTGGTGGGCGTTGTTCATCAGCGCGATATCCTGTTGTTTGCATGGCTCAACGTAGCGGATATCCTCACCGATTCGATTGGCGAGATAAAATAATGTTAAGTGCTAATTAATAACGTAAAGGAATAAAATATATTGCGGTAGGGTAGATGAGTGCCAAGATGCCATCGCCCGAGCTTCCACTGTCGATGCCCTACAACATGGCTAGTAATTAAGCGTTTACTGGAATTATGTGGCCTTGACGATGTGCATAACGGCACGGCATAACTATGCCGTGCCAAGGTAGTGATGACTTTAGATTAGAGCCACCCACTGCCAATTATCACGGGTTTTGGCAAATAATAGCGATGCGAGTAAGATCTCTAGTATTACCGTTCTTGTCTTTGCATGTCTTTTCGCGATAACAAATTTCTGATGTATAGGCTACATCACGTGTTATGCAAATAGAGTTGGCGCCGCCAATAATCTTTGACGCTTTTGAGGTATTGAGTTTTTTCACAACATATCCTTGATGGCAGTCGATGAGAACCAATCAAATTATTAAAAGTTAATTATTATAATAACAGGAGTATAGCGATTACACGATATCCGTACCCAGCAATAACCATTATTGCGGTTTTTCGCAACTGACACGACTATGTGCAATATCTTCGCCATAACCGAACTTGTCTTTACAATGCTCTACGCGGAAACAGTTCCCAGGACTCCGTTGTTCATAGTGAGTAGTGCAAATGTATCGATGGCCACCGACAATCTTTGACGCTTCCGAGCAGTTGAGCTTTTTCACAGTATATCCTTATGGTAATTAATGAGAGTAAATCTGTACCTACTGATATTTAATCAATTTCCTAAGCGGTGTTATTATAATAACAGACTGACTTTATAATCAATTGGATGCTTCTCGACATAAATCAAGAATATACCGGTAATGTTTATGGGGGCAGAAATAATCCCTACCTAAAATGAATGAAATAATGTTTTATTTTGACTGAATGATGAGTGATTGGTTTGGTCTGCCTGAGCGTTAATTATTCGTGGTTAAGCAGGTCCATATTAACGCTAACAGCCGATGCTAACGAGCAGGTAGGTGGGGAAACGGGCGCAGTTGCGCGCCCGGAGGAAGTCAGCGAAATTAAAACCTGCCGCCGTCACGTCGCCAGGCATCGGCAGTGAGCGCTTCGCCAAAGTGGCTGGCGATCAGCCGCTTGGTGAGGTCGTGCAGCGGTGCGGCCAGCACTTCGGCGGTGCTGCCGCGCTCCACGATTTCCCCTTCATGCATCACCATCACCTGGTCGCTGATATGCTTCATCATCCCCAGATGCTGAGTCACATAAATGTAGGCGATGCCGTGCTTTTCCTGGAGCTCCAGCATCAGGTTGATGATCTGCGAACGCATCGACATATCCAGCGAAGCCAGCGCCTCGTCGGCAACAATCACCTTGGGTTGCAGGATCAACGCCCGTGCCAGCGCGACACGTTGTTTCTGCCCAGAGGCCAGCATATGCGGGTAATAATAAGCGTGGTCTGGCAACATCCCCACCTGGCGCAGGGTCTGATTGATCCGCACCTCGCGCTCTGCGGCTTCCAGATCGGTATTCAAACGTAGCGGTGCATCAAGCAACTGACCGATGCGCTGACGTGGGTTGAGCGAGGTGCTCGGATCCTGGAAAATCATGCGGATACGCTGGCTACGGTAGCGGTAATCGCCATAGACCAGCGGATGGTCGTCAATCAGTACTTCACCCGAGGAGGGTTCCACCATACCGGAAAGCATTTTCGCCAAGGTTGACTTACCCGAGCCGTTTTCACCGATGATCGCCAGCGTCTGGCCCTCACGCAGGGTAAAACTGACTGACTTGACCGCCTCCACATGCTGGCGGCGGAACAGCCCGGTGCGATAGCGGTAGGTTTTGGTCAGGTTGCGCACTTCCAACAGCGTTTCCATGTTATTGCTCCTCCATGTTCAGCGGGAAGTGGCAGGCGAACAGGTGATTCTTCACCGGGCGCAGGCGTGGGGTTTCAATACATTGCTTTTGCGCATACGGGCAGCGCGGCCCCAGGCGACAGCCGATTGGCAGATGCTCCAATGAGGGGATCGCTCCCGGCAGCGTATTCAGACGGCTCTTATGCGGCAGTGAACGGCCAAAGTCCGGCATAGCGCGGATCAGCGCCTGGGTATAAGGATGATGAGGGGCGGCAAGCAGGTCTTCACATTGCGCACTCTCCACCGTCTGGCCGCAGTACAGCACGTTAACCCGGTCGGCCCACTTGCTCATCATCTGCAAATCGTGGCTGATCAGCAGGATGGTGGTGTTATTGTTTTGGTTCAGACGCGCCAGCAGACGGAAGATCTGCGCCTGCGTGGTGGGTTCCATGGCGTTGGTTGGCTCATCGGCGATCAGCAATCTTGGCTGATTGGCCAACGCAATGGCGATCATTACTTTCTGGCATTCCCCTTCGGTGAGTTCGTAAGGGAAGCTGCCCATGATATCGAGATGGTCCTTGATACCGACGCGGTGCAACAGCTCAATCGCCCGCCGTTTGCGCCAGTTAAAGCGCTGCCACCAACGGCCCTTGTAAGTCCAGCCGGGAATGGCCTGAGCCAACTGGCGGCCAATGCTTTCGGAAGGATCAAGGCAGGACTGCGGCTCCTGGAAGATCATCGAAACGTTGTGGCCCACCAGTTTGCGCCGTTCACGCGGGCTAAGCTGCAACAGGTCGATATCGTCAAAGCGGAAGCGGTCGGCGGTGACGCGCCAGTTATCTTTGGTCACGCCGCATATGGCTTTGGCGATCAGGCTTTTTCCTGAGCCGGATTCGCCTACCAGGCCGCGCACTTCACCTTCTGTCAGCGTCATACTGACGCGATCGACGGCCTTCACCGGCCCTTCGGCGGTCATAAATTCAATCGTCAGATTGCGGATATCGAGTAACGGCATTATTCCACTCCCGCATTGATCGCGCGGCGTATTCCGTCGCCCAACAGGTTAACCAGCAATACGCTGATCAGAATAGCGGCACCGGGCAGCATCACGGTCCAAGGTGCGACATAGACCAACTCCAACGAGTCGCCTAACATGGCTCCCCATTCCGGGGAAGGCAACTGCGCCCCCAGATCGAGGAAGCCCAACGCCGCGATGTCGAGAATGGCCATCGACAACGCGCGGGTGAATTCGGTGATCAGTACGGCGGCAATGTTCGGCACCACGGCGTACCACAGGATCTGCATCGTCGAAGCTCCATCCAGACGGGCTGCGACCACATACTCTTTTTCCAGCTCATCGTGCACTGCGCTGTAGATGGTACGCACCATCCGTGGCAACAGTGCCAGCCAAACGGCCAGCATGGCGTGTTCCAGCTTCGGCCCAAGGAAGGCCACCACGATAATCGCCAGCAGCAGTGAAGGGATGGAGAGCAGGGTATCGAGAATATGGTTGAGCATCGCAGACAGCAGACCATGGGTGACCCCGGCAAACACCCCCAGGATCACGCCACATAGGGCGGCGGCGATGGTCACAATCAGTGCCGAACCATAGGTGGCGGCGGTGCCGGTCAGCAAACGGCTAAGGATATCGCGGCCGAGATCGTCGGTGCCCAGGAAGAACGACACGTTGCCGTAGCGTGACCAGGACGGTGGTAGCAACTGATATCCCAGGAATTGCTGATCGAGGGCGTAAGGTGCCAGCAGGCTGCCGAACAGGGAAAGCAGCAGCAGGCCGATCACCCCATAAAAACCAATCATCGCCAAAGTGTCGCCATAGAAAATCCGCCAGGTATAGAGCAGCGGGCTAGGCATTTTCTTTTCGCGGTATACGTTATCGAAGGGCATACCATTCCTTATGTTTCAGCGGGTTGGTCGCCGCGCCCAGAATGTCGGCAAGCACGTTAATGGTGATCACTAGCGTGCCGATCACCATCACGCCAGCGGAGATGGCTGCGTAGTCCTGTTGGCGGATGGCATTGATCAGCCAGCGCCCCAGCCCTGGCCAACTGAACACCACCTCGGTGATCATGGCCAGCGTGAGCATGGTAGAAAATTGCAGACCGAGTTTTGGGATGATCGGTGGTAACGCGTTGTGCAACACGTGACGGCGGATAATGGTGAAGCGTGACAGGCCACGTGTAGCGGCAGCCTTGATGTAGTTCTGGCTGAGGACATCGTCGGTGCTGATGCGCATCAGGCGGATCACCTCGGTGATTGGGGCCACCGCCAGAGCGGCAATCGGCAGCACCATATGGCGCAGTGCACTGGCAATCATCTCATTGCGATAAGGCGAATCGGACAGCCAGGCGTCAACCAGTGCCAGACCGGTGACCTGCTTGACCTGATACAGCAGATCGAAACGGCCTGACACCGGCAACCAGCCAAGATGCAGTGAAAAATAGAGCATCAATAGCAGCGCCAGCCAGAACACCGGAATGGAAAAGCCCAGCAGGGCAAAGGTACTGATGGCGGTATCCTGCCACTTGCCGCGCATCACACCGGCAATAATGCCCAGCGGAATGCCGATAAACAGGGCCAGCGTGAAGGCTAAAATGCACAGTTCCATGGTGGCCGGGAACACTTCGCGCAGCTGTTCGCTGATCGCCTGGCCGTTGATGCTGGAAACGCCAAAGTCCCAGTGCAGCAGGCTGACGAAATAGAACTGGTAGGCATCCAGCAAGGCGGCACCGTTTAACGGCGCGCGCGGGGTAAAGTAGCTCAGGCTGAAGCTGACCAGCGTCAGGAAGAACAGCGTGATCAGCAGCAACAGAATGCGGCGTAAGGTAAAGATAATCACTTTTTCGCGGCCTCCGCCGGTTCACGGTACACCCCGGCAAATGATGAGTTGCCGAACGGGCTCAACACCAGTCCTTTAATATCATAACGGTAGGCCTGCAAACGCAAAGAGGAGGCCAGCGGCAATACCGGCAACTGCTGTTCGAGGATCTTCTGCGCCATCTGATAATGCTCGATACGCTGTGATAACTGCTGTGACAACAAGGCATCCTGCAACTGTTCATCAAAAGCGGGATCACACCAGTGAGCATAGTTGGTTTGCGAACGGATTGCCGCACAGCTCAGCAGCGGGCGGAAGAAGCTGTCAGGATCGTTACTGTCGGTTGACCAGCCTGTGAGCGTCAGATCGTGGTTCATCTCCATCAGTCGGGCTTCCTGGAAGCGGCCCTCTACCGGCACGATGGTGACATTAATGCCGACCTGAGCCAAATCTGCCTGTAACAGCTCCGCCGTTTTCAACGGGCTAGGGTTATAGGATTGTGATGCGGTAGGCACCCACAGCTTCAGATCCAGTGGCCCCACACCGGCTTCGCGTAGCATCTCTCTCGCCTTGGCCGGATCGTATTCGGTAACGTGGGCATCATTATCATAGGCCCAGGAGGCGCGCGGCAGGATCGAGGCGGCGGTCTCTGCGGTGCCGTAATAGATCGACTGCATCAGGCGTTGGTTGTTAATGGCTAACGCAATGGCCTGGCGCACCTTCAGGTTATCCAGCGGCGGCTTGCGGGTGTTGAAGGCCAGATAGGCGATATTCATCCCTGGGCGCAGCGTCAGGCGTAAACGCGGATCGTCGCGCAGGATCGAAAGCTGGCTGGCAGCGGGGTAGGCCAATACGTCGCACTCGCCGGTCAGCAATTTGGACAAGCGGCCCGTACCCCCGGCCCCCATGTCGATCACCACCTGCGGCATGCGCGGTTTCCCTTTCCAGTAAACGTCATTGCGTGCCAGACGGATATATTGCCCGGAACGGTATTCGTTCAACAAGAATGGGCCGGTGCCGACCGGTTCACGATCGATCATTTCCTGGGTGCCATCCAGCGTCAGGTTGTCGGCATACTCTGCCGATAGCACCGGCGCATAATGGGTTGCCAGATGCCATAGGAAGGACGCATCCGGTGCCTGCAAGCGGAACTCGACGGTGTATTGGTCCAGCTTTTTAACGCTTTGCACAGAGTCGGCAAACTGCAAACTATCGAAGTACGGGTATTCACCGCCGTTGACATTGTGGAACGGATGCTTCTGGTCAAACACCCGCTGAAAGCTAAACACTACATCGTCGGCGTTCATTTTGCGGGTGGGTTGGAACCAGGCGGTGGTCTGGAAAGGCACATCCCGGCGCAGGTGGAAACGGTAGGTAGCGCCGTTGTCCAGCACTTCCCAGCTTTCCGCCAGTTCCGGGATCAGGCGGTAAGTGTAGGGGTCGACATCCAGTAGCCGATCGTAAAGCTGGGCGGCGAGGGTATCGACCGTCAGACCGCTGCTGGCCATCTGCGGATTGAAGGTGTTCAGTATGCCGCTGACGCAATAGACAAAGCCGCTCTGGCGGATGTCTGCTGGCGGTGGTGCTGCGCTGGGCACAGCCGGTGTCGCGGCCAGGGCAGACGTTGCCAGGCAGCCGAGCGACATTATCCAAAGAGGTAAACCACGCATAGACGCTTCATGGGTTATTAAGCAATAACGTTAGTGTATCGCACTCTGACCAACAGCCCAATTCCTTGAGCAAAATGGCTGAAATTTCGGCGGTTTGGTTAAGCTTGCCGCTGTTTTTTGGCGTGTCGGCCTCAGCCCGAAATCCGTGCTGGTGGATAATTACCCAAGCTTAGTGTGGTAATGAGAAAAATTCTCAACAAATTGCTTTACAGATGATACTGATAACCATTATCATCATTTGGCAGTTCACGGAAGGCCACACCTTGTGGCCCTTTGTGGAAGGCACGACATTGCTCACATTGCTTCCAGTGTTTACTTAGCCAGCTCGGGTGCTGGCTTTTTTTTTGCCTCTATTTCAGGTGAACGGCAAAACCGGAGCGGCCAGGGGCAATGTCTTCTCGCAGCGTTAACTGTGGGATCTCATAATCGCCAAAGTTTTGCTTACGAAATGGCAACGGCTCGGTACT
Source organism: Serratia sp. T13T92 (assembly GCF_047530105.1). NCBI lineage: Bacteria > Pseudomonadati > Pseudomonadota > Gammaproteobacteria > Enterobacterales > Yersiniaceae > Serratia > Serratia sp. T13T92. Next base: position 57,303 of record NZ_JBLJAK010000027.1, read on the forward strand.
GGCCAGCGTATCCAGTCGTTCCCCCAGCGCCGCACAAAGCTCTGGGAATTTCGCCTCGTCGAAGCGATCGGTGCGGTACGCCACAAACGGTGGCAGCACGTCAAAGCCGGGGTAATACAGAATGCCATGGTGAATGGGGAACAAAATATCCTCTATCGGGCCGTTGATACCGCGCGGGCTGTAATGAGACTCCCAACCGCCAGCGGTAACCAGCAACATAGCCCGTTTTCCTGCCAGCGTACCTTCGCCATAACGATCCCCCCAATGCGTATCGGAATGCTCGCCAACGCCGTACGCGAAGCCATAGGCATACACGCGTTCTACCCAACCTTTGAGGATGGCTGGCATGGAGAACCACCACAGTGGAAACTGGAGGATCACGGTATCCGCCCAGAGTAACTTCTCTTGTTCCAGTGCAATATCTGCACTTTGCGTTCCTCGTTCCAGAGCGATCCGGGAATCCAGTACCGGGTTGAAGCGGTTGGCTCGATCCCGATCCGTACGGTCTTCGCCATCCAAAGAGGCTTTCCATTTCATGGCGTACAGATCGGAAACCTGTACCTGATGCCCAGCGTCCTGCAGATGTTTGACCGCAAAGTTTTTTAGTGAGCCATTAAGCGATTGGGCTTCCGGGTGAGCGTAGACCAGCAAAATATTCATCATTAAGTTCCATTGCTGTAAAGAGAGCAACAGAGTAGGTTAGCGCCAGGTATAGTTAAAATTGATTTAAATGATTATAGGTATTTGCATGAGTAATTTCGGCAGGCTGGATCTCAATCTCCTGGTGACGTTGGATGTGTTACTGATGGAATTGAACGTTACGCGCGCGGCGGAGCGGTTGTCGCTGTCGCAACCTTCGGTAAGCGCTCATCTGGCCAAGCTGAGAGCGTTTTTCGACGATCCGCTGCTGCTGCCGGGCCCTAGAGGTATGCGGCCAACGGCCAGAGCAGAGGCGTTACGTGAACCTTTGCGGCAGGCGCTGGAAGTGCTGGAACACACCGTTTCACCCATCAGCCCGTTTGAGGCGGCCAGTGCGAATATCACCTGGCGCGTTGCCGCATCCGATTATGGCGAATCCACGGTGCTGTTGCCTGCATTGGCACGGCTTCGTCAGGCCGCTCCCAACAGCCGATTGGCAGTATTGGAACTGGCACCAACCAGGATTGCCCGGCAGGCGGAGATGGGGGAGATCGATCTGGCCTTTCACACTCAGGACTGCGCACCATCAGGGATGCGTCAACGCGTGTTATTCAAGGAGAAGTATGTGTTGGTGGGCCGCATTGGTCACCCCGCGTTGACGGTTCGCCCGACGCTGGCGCAATTTAGCCAACTGGAGCACGTGGTGGTTTCGCCAAACGGCGGGGGATTTAGCGGCATCACAGATCACACGCTGGAGCAGGTTGGGCTTTCGCGGCGGGTAGTCCTTTCCGTCCCGCATTTTCTGTTTGTGAAATCGGTGATCGCTAAGACGGATCTGGTGGCGATGCTACCCGAACGCTTGGTACGCGACAGCCCTGAAGTACAGATTGCCGAGCCACCAGTGGAGATCCCGGGTTATGAGCTGGCAATGCTGTGGGATGAGCGTTCGCATCGCGATCCCGCCCATCAATGGTTACGTGAATTGATCGCCCAGTCGGTTTAACTTCCCTCTGGGTCGCTACCTTGCAGCAACGCATGCTTTTTCAACATGCCGCGTAGCTGATGATAGGTCAGCCCCAGCAAATCGGCAGCTTTGCGCTGATTGAAGCGGCCCTGTTTCAATGCCATCTCCAGCAGGGTTTTCTCCTGCTGATGCTGCCAGCTTTTAAAATCCAGCGGCAACGCAGGTAAATCACTGGCCGGCGCGGTTACCTCATCATCAAGCGGCTCTGAACGCTTGGCAAAGGGGTTAATGATGATCTCATCCAGCTCATCCTGGTCTGAACCATGGCGGTAAACGGAGCGCTCCACCACGTTTTTCAGCTCACGTACGTTACCCGGCCAGGAGTAGCCGAGCAGCGTCGCTCGCGCATGTTCACTGAAGCCGGGGAACAACGGCAGTGACAGCTCGCGGCACATCTGAATGGCGAAATGCTCGGCCAATAGCATGATGTCTTGCTGGCGTTGGCGCAGCGGCGGCAGTTGCACCACGTCGAAGGCCAGGCGGTCCAGCAGATCGGCGCGGAATTTACCGGCGGCCGCTAGCGCGGGCAGATCGTCATTGGTGGCGCACACCAGCCGGACATCCACCCGCAGCGGTTGGCTGCCACCCACGCGCTCCAGATGGCCATATTCAATCACCCGCAGCAGCTTTTCTTGCACCAGCATTGGCGCGGTTGCCAATTCATCCAGAAACAGGGTGCCGCCATCGGCACGTTCAAAGCGGCCAAGGTGGCGTTTTTGTGCGCCGGTAAACGCGCCAGCCTCATGGCCAAACAGCTCCGAGTCCAGCAGGTTCTCATTCAGTGCCGCACAGTTGAGGGAGATAAACGGCCCTTGCCAACGGTTGGAAAGATAGTGCAACCGGTGGGCAATCAGCTCCTTACCGGTGCCGCGCTCACCGATCACCAGCACCGGTTTATTGAGCTTGGCCAACTGTGAAACTTGCTCCAGCACCTCCACAAAGGCGTTGGCCTCGCCCAACAGGTTCTCTAACGGTTCGCTCATGATGAAATTCGCCAATGTTTGGTGAAAACACTCACTCTACAGCAAGCGTGGCGAGAGTCAAAAACAAATAATCTTTGTATTTCAATTAAATAAAAGTTGGCACGCTTCTTGATTAACTCTTAGGGCAAGTTGTATAACTTAACTCGGCGCTTCAGACGCCTTCAGAACCAAGAGGAAGTAAATTATGGGTATCTTTTCTCGTTTTGCCGACATCGTGAACGCCAACATCAATACTCTGCTCGATAAAGCAGAAGACCCGCAAAAGCTGGTGCGTTTGATGATCCAGGAAATGGAAGACACGCTGGTTGAAGTGCGCTCCACATCAGCGCGTGCCCTGGCGGAGAAAAAACAGCTGCTGCGCCGTATTGAGCAGGGTGAAAACCAGATCAATGACTGGCAGGACAAAGCCGAACTGGCGCTGCGTAAAGATAAAGAAGACCTGGCCCGTGCGGCGTTGATCGAAAAACAGAAAGTGGCCGATCTGCTTGCTACGCTGAGCCAGGAAGTGGCTACAGTAGAAGAGACGCTGGCCCGCATGAAGAGTGAAATTGGCGAGCTGGAAAACAAGCTGACCGAAACCCGTGCACGCCAGCAGGCATTAACCCTGCGCCATCAGGCGGCTTCTTCTTCACGGGATGTGCGTCGCCAACTGGACAGCGGTAAACTGGATGAGGCGATGGCGCGTTTTGAACAGTTTGAGCGCCGTATCGACCATATGGAAGCCGAAGCGGAAAGCGTCAGCATTGGCAAAAAGAAAAGCCTGCATCAGGAGTTTGCCGAACTGCAGGCGGACGATGCCATCAGTGAGCAACTGGCGGCAATGAAAGCCAAGATGAACCGCCCGGAATAATGCTTAAGCGGCCACCCAGCGTGGCCGCCACACTACGGCCAATAAGAAGGAATTGAAATGAGTGCTCTATTACTTGCCATCCCGTTGACAATCTTTGTGTTGTTTGTCGCACCGATTTGGCTTTGGTTGCATTACAGCAATCGGCAACAGAGCGGCGTTCAACTGAGTCATCAGGAGATGCAACGTCTGACGCAGCTGGCGGAGCAGGCCTCACGCATGCGCGATCGTATTCAGGCGTTGGAAGACATTCTTGATGCGGAACACCCGAATTGGAGGCAGTCTTAATGCGTAGAGACCAGGACAGAGGAAAGTTTGGCGATCGTCGCGATCGTTCATACTACAACGACGACAGCGGTTCATACAAGGGCAACACGTTAGGCAGTAAAAAACTGTACCGTGTACCTGAAGAAGGCATGCTGAAGGGCGTTTGCGCTGGCCTTGCCCACTATTTTGACGTGCCCGTGCGTTTGATCCGGGTGATTGCCGTGCTGTCGCTGTTCTTCGGGCTGTTTTTCATTACGGTGGTCGCCTATATCACCTTGGTCTTCGTGCTTGAGGAGGCTCCAGCCAGCCGTTATCAGGATGAACATCAGGCCACACCGCGCCAGTTGCTCGATAAGCTGGAATACGAATTGAGCAGCGGGGAGCAGCAGTTGCGCAAGGTTGAGCGCTACGTCACGTCTGACACCTTTGGCGTGCAGAGCCGCTTTCGCCAACTGTAACCTCTCTTAACGATGCACGGGCCTGCGTACGCCGCAGGTCAGGCATTGCACCGACTTTTTCCCCAACATTTGCCGGAGGGCAGCAGCCATGAGTAAAACCTATGCGATTAATGCCCCAAAAACCGCTTCACCAAAATGGGGAGTAGGTGCATTGTTGAAGACCTTGTCGAAAGTCATCATCATAGCGCTAATGAGTTATGGCCCGGCGGGGGCAACCGCGTGGTTGCTGAAAACCGTCAGCCGCAAACCGCTGCGTTACGTGTTGGCCCTGTTGCTGGAACCGTTGTTTCGCAAAGGGCTGAACAAGGCGTTCGGGCGCTATGCCAAGGAGAACAATGAAACGACTGCAAAATGAGTTAACTTCGCTGGTCAATCGCGGGATGGATCGTCATCTGCGTCTGGCAGTCACCGGCTTGAGCCGCAGCGGTAAGACGGCGTTTATCACCGGATTGGTCAATCAGTTACTCCATGTTCACAGCGGCGCGCGTATGCCGCTGTTTTCCCCTGTGCGGGAAGAAAGGCTGTTGGGGGTGAAACGCATTCCTCAACGCGACCTCGGTATCCAACGTTTCACCTACGACGAAGGCTTGGCGCAGCTGTATGGCAATCCGCCAAGTTGGCCAACGCCAACCCGTGGCGTCAGCGAAATCCGCCTGGCGCTGCGCTACCGTTCCAATGACTCACTGCTGCGCCATTTTAAAGAAACCTCCACGCTGTATCTGGAGATCGTCGACTATCCGGGCGAATGGCTGCTGGATTTGCCGATGCTGGAACAGGACTACCTGGCCTGGTCACGTCAGATGGCCGGGCTATTGCAGGGCGACCGTGCACGCTGGGCGGAGCCTTGGCTAGCATTGTGCAAAGATCTCGATCCGTTGGCCCCGGCGGATGAAAACAAGCTGGCGGCGATCGCCCAGGCTTATACCGACTACCTGCTGCGCTGTAAGGCTGAAGGGCTGCACTTTATCCAACCTGGGCGCTTTGTGCTGCCTGGCGATATGGCCGGAGCGCCTGCGCTGCAGTTCTTCCCGTGGCCGAACGTCGATGCGGCAGGGGAATCGCGCCTGGCTCAGGCGGACAAACATACCAATGCAGGCATGTTGCGCGCCCGTTTTAACTATTACTGCCAGTCGATCGTCAAGGCGTTTTATAAAGAGCACTTTGTGCGTTTCGATCGCCAGATCGTGCTGGTGGACTGCCTGCAACCGCTCAACAGCGGGCCGCAGGCGTTTAATGATATGCGTTTGGCGCTGACCCAGTTAATGCAAAGCTTCCACTACGGCAAGCGCACGCTGTTCCGCCGCCTGTTTTCGCCGACCATCGACAAACTGATGTTTGCGGCAACCAAGGCGGACCATATCACCGCCGATCAACACGCCAATCTGGTTTCGCTGTTACAGCAATTGGTGCAGGAAGCCTGGCAGAACGCTGCGTTTGAAGGCATCAGCATGGACTGCGTCGGCCTGGCTTCGGTACAGGCGACCGAAAGCGGCATTGTCGATCATCATGGGCAGCCGATACCGGCATTGAAAGGCCACCGTCTGGACGATGGCGCACCGCTGACGGTCTTCCCTGGCGAAGTGCCTGCGCGCCTGCCAGGCCCGGCGTTCTGGCAGCAACAAGGGTTCCATTTTGACCAGTTCCGCCCACGTATGATGAGCGTTGACAGTCCGTTACCGCATATTCGTCTGGACGCGGTGATGGAGTTTTTATTGGGAGATAAATTACGATGAGCGAGCCGTTAAAACCGCGTATCGATTTTGCCGAGCCGTTGCAGCCGCCACAGGAACCGGTGTTGCGCGCAGGCTTGGAATTTGACGAACAGCAAGCCGAGAAATTCTATCCGGCAGCGCCAGAGATGGAGCAGGAAGAAGAGGAAGGGCGCGCGGAAGGTATCGTTAACGCCGCGTTGAAACCCAAGCGCAGCCTGTGGCGTAAAATGGTTAACGCCGGGCTGATGCTGTTTGGCGTCAGCGTGGTGGCTCAAGGTGTCCAGTGGGTGCATACCTCCTGGGTGCAGCAGGATTGGATCGCGCTGGGTGGCGGGATCGCCGGTGGATTGATCGTCTTCGCCGGTATTGGTTCGGTGGTGGGGGAATGGCGCAGGCTATACCGCCTACGCCAACGTGCAGAAGAGCGTGACGAAGCTCGGGAACTGCTGCACAGTCACGGCCTGGGGAGAGGGCGCGAGTTTTGTGAAAAGCTGGCGCGTCAGGCCGGGTTGGATCAAGGGCACCCCGCATTGCAACGTTGGCAGGCTTCATTACATGAAACCCAGAACGACCGCGAAGTGGTTGCGCTGTATGCCAAGCTGGTGCAGCCGGTGCTGGATAATCAGGCGCGGCGCGAAATCAGCCGCTCGGCGGCAGAGTCGACGCTGATGATTGCCGTCAGTCCGTTGGCCTTGGTGGACATGGCCTTTATCGCCTGGCGCAATATCCGCCTGATTAACCGCATTGCGGCCCTGTATGGCATCGAACTGGGCTATTTCAGCCGCATCCGTCTGTTCCGCCTGGTGTTGCTGAATATCGCCTTTGCCGGCGCTTCCGAACTGGTGCGGGAAGTGGGCATGGATTGGATGTCGCAGGATATTGCGGCGCGGTTGTCTGCGCGGGCCGCGCAGGGGATAGGGGCTGGTTTGTTGACGGCGCGATTGGGCATCAAGGCGATGGAACTGTGCCGCCCGTTACCTTGGTTAGAAGGCGATAAGCCAAAACTGGGTGATTTCCGTGGTCAATTGATTAACCAGTTGAAAGACACCATGAAAAAAGGTCAAAGCAAAGTCTGACTTCAGCAGGCTGCGTCAATCAGACGCAGCCTTATGGCTGCACCGCCAAAAACTCCCTTCTTTTTGTACACCTCTGCAATACCCATTAATTGTTAATGATAAGTTAATGAAGTGTTTGTTTTGCGGTCTTGGTCACGAAAAATCCCACGGACAGCGGCAAAGAAGACGGTATATTTGACCAACAATTAATCTGAATATCTGACTGCGCCAGCGGAAGATCCGCGATATTAGCTCGCCGCTTTAGCACCAAGACATCAATCCCAAGGACAGGAGGTAATGAACATGCCGCACCGTGAGCCGAACTTAGAGACCTTCCAACCCTATGCCGACGAAAGCCAAACCCTCCGTCGACATATTCATCAGTACCCTGAACTGGGATTCGAGGAACGACAAACCGCCGATCTGGTAGCGAGAAAGCTTGAGGAGTGGGGGTATCAGGTGACAAGAGGGCTCGGTATCACCGGCCTGGTTGGGACGTTGAAAAGAGGCAACAGCCCCCGCACGTTAGGTATTCGGGCAGATATGGATGCTTTGCCGATCCTGGAAAATACGCAACTCCCTTACAGCAGCCAGCACGAAGGCATCATGCATGCCTGCGGGCATGACGGCCACACCGCGATGCTGCTTGGCGCGGCACATTATCTGGCCGACCACGCCTGTTTCGATGGCACCTTGCACCTCATTTTTCAACCCGCAGAAGAGGGTTTGGCCGGTGCCCAGAAGATGATCGACGACGGCCTGTTTAAACGCTTCCCCTGTGATGCCGTTTTTGCCATGCACAACATGCCGGGCTTCCCGCAGGGGCAATTTGTCTTTGGCGAGGGGGCGTTTATGGCCTCCAGTGATACGGTCACCATCACCATTCACGGCAAAGGGGGACATGGCGCTATGCCGAAGGGCACCGTTGATGCCGTGGTCGTCGGGGCCAGTATTGTGATGGCATTGCAGACGATCGTCGCGCGTAATCTGGGGGCGCAAGAACCGGGTGTGATCACCGTAGGTTCATTCCAGTCAGGCATGGCCAGTAATGTCATCGCCGACTCAGCGGTATTAAAGTTAAGCGTGCGTGCGTTGGATCCGCAAGTCAGGGAGTTGTTGGAAGAGCGCATCAAGACGTTAGTGGCGGCCCAGGCGGCCTCATATGGTGCCAGGATCGATATTGATTATGATCACACCTATCCTGTGTTGGTCAACCAACCGGAGATGACCCGCTTTGCCAAGCAGGTGGCGCAAAATTTAATGGGTGATAGCCATCCTCAGCAGGTCATTGATATCCCTGAACCGTTGATGGGCAGCGAAGACTTTGCCTTTATGCTGAACCAGTGCCCGGGCAGTTATTTATTATTAGGTAACGGCCAGGGTGAAAATAGCTGCATGGTACACAACCCCGGCTATGATTTTAATGATGAAATCATACTTAGAGGGATCGCCTATTGGTCTGCGTTGACGCAGGAATTCCTGAAGGAATAAACCTCGGTCTTTAATAAGTTGGTGATGCTCCTGAATTTGTCAGGGTCGAAATGTTCGATCCTGGCATAACATCGATTATCTGGACGGGCGCCGCATGCTGCGCCCCTGCAAATTAAATTAAGGACAGGCCATGGATAGCGTCAAGGAAAGAAAGTCCCCGGCTAGGGCCATTGTGGCTACCACGTTAGGCAATGGCTTAGAGTTTTTTGATTTGGTGCTTTACGCATTTTTTGCGACCTACATTGCAAAAGCTTATTTCCCCGCGACAGATCCTTTGGTGAGCATGACGATGACCTTCCTGATCTTTGGGATGGGTTATCTTGCCAGGCCCCTGGGGGCGCTGGTCATCGGCCATTATGCCGATAAAAAAGGGCGCAAGCCCGCCATGACGCTGACGTTCCTGCTGATGGGGCTCAGTACCCTGACGATTGGTATCACCCCGTCATATGAAAGCATCGGGACTGCGGCCCCGATCATTATTACCCTGGCCAGGCTGATGCAAGGCTTCTCCGCAGGCGGTGAGTTAGGCGCATCAACGACCCTGCTGGTGGAGTATGCCAAACCCCATAATCGCGGGTTTTACGGGGGATGGCAGGTAGCGAGCCAAGGTGCGGGCAACGTATTTGCCGCCATGACGTTGGTGATCCTGGTAAATTGCATGCCAGAGGCGAGTGTGGAAGCCTGGGGCTGGCGTATCCCGTTCCTGTTTGGCATCGTGATTGGGCGTTGTTGAATAAATCGAACTTTTGGCCGTAGTCAGGATCAGATCACCACACTCCTCATCCTGCAGCGATATCACGTGGCAAAACAAAAGTTCAAAATCACCAACTGGGCCACCTACAACAAG
>NZ_JBLJAK010000028.1:0-65291 GCF_047530105.1 Serratia sp. T13T92
AACTGTTTGTAAAGGCACGATGAGGTCTCTTCTGTTTTGTTAGCGCAACCAGTAGATCACACTTCATCGTGCCTTTCATTTTTTTCTGGGGATTCCTCAGCCCTGTGGGAGAGGGTTGGGGTGAGGGGGAACAACAGACGATCAAGCCAAAGTAGATGGGCATCCTTAAAGCGCTGCGATCAGGGCTTCCAACTGACCGCGATTGGTCTGTTTGGTATCTACCTTCACGTAAGCGCTGCGCTCCTCGGGAACCACAACCGCTTCCGCTACGCCCGGCTGAGCCAGCAAACGGCTTTGTAACGCCGAATCTTTTACCGCCAGTTCAGACAACGTGATACGCAGGCTGCTGACGTAAGGCGGCTCTTTCATGGTGCTGCTGACCACAAACCAGACAGCGGCAAGTACCGCACCGGCGATAAACACCAACCCTGCTCCCTGAAAACCATATAACCAGCCGCCCACGCTGCCACCGATGGCCACGCCAATAAACTGGCTGGTGGAGTAAACCCCCATCGCCGTGCCTTTATAACCCGCTGGGGCCTCTTTGCTGATCAGCGAAGGCAGAATGGCTTCCATGACGTTAAACGCCATAAAGAACAACTGCACTCCGGCAATGATGCCCCATAGATTCTGGCCAGAAAACCATAGCACTACCTCGGCGCAAAACAGCACTGCCACGCAACCCATAAAGACCTGCTTCATACGGCGGTATTTCTCCGCATAAATGATAAACGGCACTACGGCAATGAAGGAAACCAGCATGGTGACCAGATAGACTTTCCAGTGGTCCGCAGCGGCTAGCCCGGCCTTTTCCATCGCCAACGGTAAGGCAACGAAGCTGGACATCAACAAGATATGCAGGCACAGGATGCCAAAGTTGAGTTTCAACAGCCGCGAATTGTTCAGCACCTTGCTAAAACTGCCCCGCACGATGCTCGATTCCCGGTTCAGCACGTGTTCGTCGGCAGAAGGGACGACCAGCAAGGTAATCGCGATACCGGCTAGTGACAGCACGGCAATCATCCAGAACAGCGCATGCAAACCGAAAGCATGGGTCACTATCGGGCCCACCACCATGGCGATAGCAAAGGTGATACCGAAGCTGATACCGATAAACGCCATCGCCTTGGTTCGGTTCTGTTCGCGGGTTAAATCCGACAGCAGCGCCATTACCGCAGCGGCTATCGCCCCGGAACCCTGCAATGCACGGCCCAGAATGATGCCCCAGATAGAGTCGCTTAAGGCTGCGATCACGCTGCCAAGGGCGAATATCAACAGCCCACCGACGATCAGCGGCTTACGGCCAACGCGGTCCGAAATCAGGCCGAAGGGGATCTGAAATACCGCCTGCGCCAGGCCGTAAATACCGATAGCCAGGCCAATCAGCGCCTCACTGGCACCGTGCAGCGCCATCCCATAGGTGGTCAGTACCGGTAACACCATAAACATGCCAAGCATGCGCAGTGAGAATACGGTTCCCAAGCCCCAGGTCGCACGGCGTTCTTGGGGCGTCATTATATTGTCGTTCATTTTGACCTCAGTAAAGCCTATTCCAACGGGGTAAGTAGGAGGACTTAGCCCGTTGGAATAGCCTCGGCAAAGTTGCGTCATTCTAGTGCGTAGGGCAGGGGGGGTAAATCGAATGTTGTTTAACAGATATTACAGTTGGCGTGCTTTTCTCCGAAACAAATAAAATGGGCCGCTAAGCGGCCCATTCGCAGATTACCGCTGTTTACCAAGCGTAGGTTAACAGGGTTTCTGGTGTAGCACTGGCACTGAAATCGATCGACATCATTACGCTGAGTGAAGTAATGGCCACGATTGAGAACACAAACAGTTTGCGCGCCCAGACGCTGTCATTTTCCGCTTTGTAACCGCGTAACGCCATGCCTAGCCACCACACGCTCACCGCCGCTGCGACGATCAGGTATTTGTAGCCAGCATAACCGCCCAGGGTCAGCATCAGCGTGGCGATCATAAACGCCAGGATGTAGAGCGTGATGTGGTTTTTGGCAACGGAGATGCCTTTCACCACCGGCAGTACCGGGATATTGGCTGCCTGGTAATCTTTAAAGCGGAAGATGGCAATCGCATAGGAATGCGGCATCTGCCACAGGCTGAAGATAGCCAGCAGGATCAATGCACCAGCATCAAACTCGTTGGTGACTGCGCAGTAGCCAATCACCGGCGGCGCGGCCCCAGACAGGCTGCCGATCAGCGTGCCGTATACCGAGTGGCGTTTCATGTACAGGCTGTAAACGCCGACATAAACTACAAAGCCCATCACCGCCAGCCACATGGCCAGCGGGTTGGCCACGATATACAGCAGTGCAAAACCAGCAATACCCAGCAAGGTAGCGTAAACCAGGCTCACACTCGGCGCGATCAGGCCTTTTACCAGCACCCGGTTCTTCGTTCTCTCCATTTTCTTGTCGATGTCGCGGTCAATGTAGTTGTTAAATACACAGCCCGAGGCAACCACCAACGAGACCCCTAACAGGGTGGCGAGAAACAGGGGATAGTCGATGCTCCCTTTGGAAGCGAGCAGGAATCCCCCGACGACAGAAATTAAATTACCGAAAATAATTCCTGGTTTAGTTACTTGCAGGTATTGCTTAATCATCACGTCCAGCTCTGCTCTTAATCGACCATCATGTTGATGTTTAGGTTGTACATAATCCAGAGTGAACCCACAACAACGATACCGATGATCATAACGGTGAACAGCAATGCCACCAGGTTCCAGCGCTCTTCCGATGAGGTGTTCATATGCAGGAAGTAAACCAGGTGAACGATCACCTGGATAACCGCCATGCCGACCACAACCGCCAGGATGGTTGAGTGAGAGGCGCTGCCGCTCATCACCATCGCAAATGGAATTACCGTCAGGATGACCGACAGAATAAAGCCGGTCAGATATGACTTCACGCTACCGTGGCTTGCGCCGCCGTGAGAGGTATCATGGGATGAATGGCTCATTTACATTACCCCCAGCAGGTAGACAACGGTAAATACGCAGATCCAGACCACGTCCAGGAAGTGCCAGAACAGGCTCAGACACATCAGACGGGTTTTATTGGTTGGGTTCAGGCCACGCTTGCTCACCTGAATCATCATGATGATGATCCAGATCAGACCGGTGGTTACGTGCAGACCGTGAGTACCTACCAGCGCAAAGAAGCTGGAGAGGAACGCACTGCGGTCTGGGCCGTAACCTTCGGCGATCAGGTGATGGAATTCATAGATCTCCATCGCCACGAAGCCGACGCCAAACAGGAAGGTCAGGAACAGCCAGGTGTTAACGCTGCTTACCTTGCCCTTGTTCATGCCGATCATCGCCATACCGTAGGTGATGGAGCTGAACAGCAGGAGGAAAGTTTCAACCAGTACAAAATTCAGGTCGAAGATATCTTTCCCAGTGGGACCGCCAGCGGTCCCGTTCACCAGTACTGCATAGGTTGCGAACAAGCTCGCAAACAAAATACAGTCGCTCATCAGGTAAACCCAGAATCCGAAGACCTTGGTTTCTCCTGCGTCGTGGTGCCCATGCTCGGCATGGGCTGCGCTATGGTTGGTCAGAGTATCAGTTGACATGTTTCACGCCTGCTTTGCTGATTTGTTCATAGTGTTGGTTTTCAATGCGCTCGATCTCATCAACCGGCACATAGTAATCAACATCTTCATCGAAGCTCTTGACGATCCAGGTCACGATCATGCCGACGAAGCCAGCAATCGCCATCCACCAGATATCCCAGATCATCGCGAAACCAAATACCAGGCTGAAGCCAGCAATAATCACACCGGCACCGGTATTCTTCGGCATATGAATCGGCTCGTACTTCGCGGGTTTCTTATAGGCTTCGCCTTTTTCTTTCATGTCCCAGAACGCATCACGATCGTGAATTTCTGGCACTACGGCGAAGTTATAGAACGGAGGTGGTGAAGAAGTTGACCACTCCAGCGTACGTGCACCCCATGGGTCACCGGTCAGATCGCGGTTTTGCTCGCGGTCGCGGATACTGACGTAAACCTGGATCACTTGGCACAGGATACCGCAGGCAATCAGCGCTGCACCGCCAGCCGCAACCAGCAGCAGAGGGTGGAACTCAGGATTGATATTCTGGCTGATACGGCGGGTCATCCCCATGAAGCCCAGTGCATACAGCGGCATAAAGGCGACGAAGAAACCGATGATCCAGAACCAGAATGCGCGGATACCCCAGGTCTCATTCAGACGGAAGCCGAAGGATTTAGGGAACCAGTAGGTCAGGCCAGCGAAGCAACCGAACACCACACCACCGATAATCACGTTATGGAAGTGGGCAATCAGGAACAGGCTGTTGTGCAGCACGAAGTTAGCACCCGGTACCGCCAGCAGTACGCCGGTCATCCCACCGATGGAGAAGGTGATGATGAAGCCCACGGTCCACAGCATCGCGGAGTTAAGCTGAATACGGCCTTGGTACATGGTGAACAGCCAGTTGAAGATTTTCACCCCGGTCGGGATGGAAATGATCATCGTGGCAATCCCGAAGAAGGCGTTAACGTTGGCGCCTGACCCCATGGTAAAGAAGTGGTGCAGCCAAACGATAAACGACAGGACGGTGATCGCAATGGTTGCCCATACCAGTGAGGTATAGCCGAACAGACGTTTCTTCGAGAAGGTGGCGGTCACTTCAGAGAAGACACCGAACACTGGCAGAACCAGGATATACACCTCTGGGTGACCCCAGGCCCAAATCAGGTTGATGTACATCATCATGTTGCCGCCCATATCATTGGTAAAGAAATGGGTGCCCAGATAGCGATCCAGGGTCAGCAACGCGACGGTGACGGTCAGAATTGGGAAGGAGACGATGATCAGCACGTTGGTACACAGTGCTGCCCAGGTGAATACCGGCATCTTCATCATCGGCATGCCAGGGGCACGCATCTTCAGGATGGTGGCGAAGAAGTTCACACCGGTCAACAGGGTACCCAGACCGGAAATCTGTAGACTCCAGATCCAGTAATCGACCCCGACGCCAGGGCTGTATTCCTTACCTGATAACGGCGGATAGGCCAACCAACCGGTCTGCGCGAATTCACCGACACCCAGCGAGATGTTGATCAAGACCACGCCGACCACGAAGAACCAGAAGCTCAGGGAGTTCAGGAACGGGAAGGCAACGTCGCGCGCACCGATTTGCAACGGGACCACCACGTTCATCAGACCCACGACGAAAGGCATCGCCATGAAGAAGATCATGATGACGCCGTGCGCGGTAAAGATCTGGTCGTAGTGGTGCGGCGGCAGGAATCCGGCCTCACCGGCAGACGCGAGCGCCTGCTGGCTACGCATCATGATGGCATCAGCAAAACCACGCAGCAGCATAACCATGGCCACGATGATGTACATGATACCAATTTTTTTATGGTCGACCGAAGTCAGCCATTCGCTCCACAGCCACTTCCATTTGCCGAAATACGTGATCAGCGCCAGCAGGGCTAGCCCGCCAACGATGATTGCAGCAACGGTGACCATGATGATCGGTTCATGCAACGGAACCGCATCAAGTGTTAATTTTCCCAACATCAGATTATTCCTCGGCTCCGGCGTGAGCATGTTCACTCATGTCCATACCCTGGCTCATATCCATGCCCTGGTGCGCGGAAGCTTCTGCGCCTTTGTGCATGTGCATATCACCCATGAATTTGCCAATAGTCTCTTTGAACAAATTCGGTTTGACACTGGAGAAGTACTCAACCGGGTTGTTTTCACTCGGCTCTGCCAGTTTGTTAAAATCGCTGGTGGCGTTAAGGGTATTAGACGATTCTTTCACCTTGGCTACCCACTGATCGAAGTCGCCTTCGGTCGGGGTGACAATGGCGGTGAATTTCATGCCGGAGAACCCGCGGCCACTGAAGCTGCTGGAAATACCGTCGTATTTGCCTGCTTCGTTGCCGATCAGGTGCAGTTTGGTCTGCATCCCGGCCATCGCATAAATCTGCCCACCTAACTGAGGAATAAAGAACGAGTTCATTACCGAGTTAGAGGTGACTTTGAATTCGACTGGAACATCTTTCGGGAAAGCCAGCTCATTAACGGTCGCGATACCCTGCTCTGGGTAGATGAACAGCCACTTCCAGTCTAACGACACCACTTCGATGGTCATTGGCTTTTTGTCGGCGACAATCGGCTTGAATGGATCCAGCGCGTGGGTTGTTTTCCAGGTTATGGTGCCAAGGATGGCGATGATAATGATTGGAATGGTCCAGACGACCGCTTCAATCTTGTTGGAGTGTGACCAATTCGGACTGTACTTGGCGCTCTTGTTGGAAGCACGATACTTCCAGGCAAAGGCAAATGCCATGAAGATCACTGGCACCACAACGATCAGCATCAAGCCGATTGCCGTGAGGATCAGTCTTCGTTGCTCAACACCTATTGCTCCTTTGGGATCCATCAACACCATATCGCAACCGCTTAGCATAACGGTGGCGACAATTAAGGATAACATCCCAATACTTTTATTGTATTTCTTAAGTCTCATCTAACGACCCCAATTACCAAGGCTCTATATTGTCGTTTCATGTGTGCGGGCATTTTACGGGAAGGTTGCAGTACTGTAAACATACTTAAGAGAGTGTCAGCGGCTTGTTGACACTTTCTGTTAAGGGGGTCACACATGTAACGTAAGGTGACAATTTACTAATGGCAACAACGTGTTGGCGAGCTGAATCGTTCCGGGGGGATGCTATGTCATGGAAAACCAAGGGTATGTCAGGATATTGCGTCAGCGGTGGCGATGTTTGAATAGGCGCAAAAAGGTTTATTTAATGTAAAATTTTTGTTTTGTTGAGGTGAATTAAAATCTATTTCCGAGCGTTTTACTCGGGTAAAAAAATAGCTTTGGCGAAAATATTAAATTTTTAACGAAATAAATTCGTTTTTCTGATGCTTTTTTGTTGGCCGAATTTTATCGGCCAACAAAAAAATCACGCTAATTGCGTTCGGCGCAACGCCAGGTAGTCCAACAGGCTGCCCATGATAATCCCCACCAGGCTCAGCATGGCACCGGTTTGCAGCAGCTGCACGGCGAGGTTGGGCCAGTCGGTCCAATCCAGCGCGTTGGCGATCAGCAACAGCAACCATATGCCTAGCAGCGAGCAACCGGCGCCCAGCAGACGTAATGCCCAGCGGTAGGCGGCACGAAACTCGGTACGTGGCATAAAGTTGTCGGTGCGTTGCGTGTATTCCAATGTCTGGCGGCAGATTAACAGCAGTAGCAGGCCTGGAACCGCAGCCGCGATGGAGAACAGGTAAAACAGTGGCCAGCCATGAGCGGTCACGAACCAACCGGCAATCGGCCCGACGTAAACACGGCCAACGGCGGAGAGCGCCGAGAGCAGGGCAAACTGGGTGGCGGAGAAGGATTTGTTGCACAGGGTCATCAGCAGAGCGACAAAGGCTGCCGTGCCCATGCCGCCGCACAGGTTTTCCAGGAAAATGGCACTGCCCATTGTGAGGATGTTTTTAGCGGTGATCGCCAACAGCCAGTAACCAATGTTGGAAACCGCCTGTAAAATGCCGAACAGCATCAGCGCCCGGAACAGGCTGAGACGCTGCATCAAGACGCCGCCGAACAGGGCCCCGACGATGGTGGCAAACAGACCGAGCGTTTTATTTACCAGACCGACCTCGCCGGCATCGAAGCCGACGCCGCGGATCAGAAAGGTGGTGCTCAAACTCCCGGCAAAAGCGTCACCCATCTTATACATCACGATCAGCAACAGGATCAGCCAGGCATTGTTACGGGCGAAGAAGTCACGCAGCGGAGCGACTACCGCCATCTCGAGGGTGCGCGGCGCAGGAATGCCGTCGTCCGGTTCTGGTGCCATCAGCGTAGCGGCTACGCCAATTAGCATCAGCCCGGCCATTAACCAGTAAGTCGCCTGCCAGCCGAAATAGCGATCGGCCAGCCACAGGGCCAGCCCGCCGGAAACCAGCATCGCCAGGCGATAACCCAGTACCGACACTGCGGCCCCGGCACCGCGTTCTTCGGCCGTCAGCAGATCGGTTTTGTAGGCGTCAAAAACAATATCCTGTGAGGCAGAACAGAATGCTACCACCACCGCCAGCGTGGCCAGCCACCACAGATGCTGTGACGGATTCATAAACCCCATCGCCACGATGGCCACTACCAGCAGCAACTGGCTGATCAACAACCAGCCACGCCGCCGCCCAAGGAACGGGGGAGTGTAGCGATCCAT
Organism: Serratia sp. T13T92; assembly: GCF_047530105.1. Lineage (NCBI taxonomy): Bacteria > Pseudomonadati > Pseudomonadota > Gammaproteobacteria > Enterobacterales > Yersiniaceae > Serratia > Serratia sp. T13T92. The sequence continues at coordinate 8,254 of NZ_JBLJAK010000028.1, forward strand.
AAACGGTGACCAGAGGAACTTGAACACGTAGGCCTGACCTACCAGCGAAAAGATACCAATGGTTTTCAGATCGAGGCCTTCGACGGTCATCCAGGCTTGCAGCGTGCCGGAGGTTAATGCCAACGGCAGCCCCGAGGCAAAGCCCAACACCAACAGGATGACGGAATTACGCTGGGTAAAAATATTCAGATACTGTTTCGACATGAGATCCCGATCTGCGCTGCCCTGTAAACCGAGCAGCGCGAGGCATTGCCTGATTAACGTGCGTTTTGCTTGATAAAGTCGTTGACGCTGGTGTCTTGAGCCATATCGGCGATGACGTCACCTAGCACGGTGTTGACCGCATCGGTGATTTTTTCATTGCTGGCGGTGAAGGCACCCTGCACGTTATAGGTAGAACGGTAGTTCTTCACCTGCTTGTTGCCGTTTTTGGCCTGCGCGATGATTGAAATATCCGCTTTGGTGGTGATGTTGTAGCGCAGGTTGCCTTGGGAAACGTCGGCAAACAGCGTATTGACCACGATCTGCAAATCAACCGCACCAGATGGCCCAATCATATAGCCACGCGCGCCCATTTGCTTTTCCAGCACTTCTTGTAGCAGGAAGCGCAGATCGCGTGATGGGGTCAGGGTGATCAGTTGGCCGTCACGGTTCACTTTTGCCAGTGCCTGATCGGGGCGTTGGTCTGCACCGTTAATGCTGATGGTGATCCCTTGCAGGGTGGGATCCTGCTGTGGCAACACGATCTTAGGGGTTACGTTCAGCGTATTGGTGCTGGTAGCACAGCCAGCCAACAGAAGTACAGCCAGCAGCGGAAGACAAAGTTTTTTTAACATTATTACTGTCTCATCAATCGTGGTTTTATACCCGGTGCTGTTCAAGCCCGCGGGCAGGGTTGTGGGTGCTTGATAATCAAAGCGCTAGAGTCAACGATAAATTGCCGCCATCATAGCATTGCCAACAACGGGGGGAAGTGTTGAAGGTGGCCGTGACGTAAATTTTTCCTCAACCAGGATAAAAACAGGCTTTTTCGTGAGGCTCAATCGGATAAACCTCAACTGAGCCGCTTTATTGATGCTTTTTACAGCGAAGAGCGGTGCGATTTACGATAGCCATGTTCTGGCGAGGGCAAAACCGACTAATATTAAAGTAGAACCTGGTAGCCTGCCGGTTTTGTAAGGAGATCCTATGATCCGCGAGCAAATAGAAGCAAAGTTAAGGGCGGCGTTTGAACCCGCGTATCTGGAAGTGACTGATGAGAGCTATCGGCATAACGTTCCTGCTGGATCCGAAAGTCATTTCAAAGTGGTGTTGGTGAGCGACCGCTTTGTCGGCGAACGGTTCCTGACCCGGCATCGCTCCATTTATGGCGTGTTGGCGGAGGAACTGGAAAACGGCGTACACGCGCTGGCATTGCATACCTATACCCTGAAAGAGTGGGAAGGGTTGCAGGATACGGTTCCTGCCTCACCACCTTGTCGTGGGGCGGGCACATTGGCTTAATACCTAAAATTTACGGTATCAGTGGAACTTTTACCCGTATTTAAGGTATTACTACTGACGAATTTTGCAACGGCCTGCGGGCCGTTGCTGTTTTTGACGACGACAAAGCCGAAGGCGTTTGCAGCTCTGATGGCCATGGCATCAAGGTATTTGGGCGAAAAATCGGCAAAAGTGTGATTTTTAACGCGCCAGTGCTGCCTTGCCATCCTCGACTAGCTACGCTTGCGCCGCTATAATGTCGCGTCTATTTTTTCCGGAATGGTTTCGGAACGCTCTCGACATCAGGGAACTCGGTTTTTAATGTAGCCGTCCTGGTTCTTGGAACGGAGTTGACCGAGCACTGTGATTTTTTTGAGGTAACAAGATGCAAGTTTCAGTAGAAACCACTCAAGGCCTTGGGCGCCGTCTCTCTATTACTGTACCCGCTGATGTTATCAATCAGGCAGTAAAGAAAGAGCTGATCAACGCAGCTAAAAGCGTACGTATCGACGGTTTCCGTAAAGGCAAAGTGCCGATGAACATCGTCGAACAGCGTTATGGCGCCTCCGTCCGTCAGGACGTGCTGGGCGATCTGATGCAGCGCAACTTTGTTGACGCGATCATCAAAGAGAAAATCAACCCGGCCGGCGCACCAAACTACGTACCGGGCGAGTATAAAGAAGGCGAAGATTTCGCTTTCACCGTGGAATTTGAAGTCTATCCAGAAGTTGAGCTGAAAGGCCTGGAAAGCATCGAGGTTGAAAAACCTGTGGTTGAAGTTAACGACGCCGATGTGGATACCATGCTGGAAACTCTGCGTAAGCAGCAGGCGACCTGGAAAGACACCGACGGCGCAGCCACTGCTGAAGACCGCGTGACCGTTGATTTCACCGGCTCTATCGACGGTGAAGAGTTTGAAGGCGGTAAAGCTGCCGATTTCGTTCTGGCTATGGGCCAGGGCCGCATGATCCCAGGCTTCGAAGAAGGTCTGGTGGGTCATAAAGCCGGTGAAGAGTTCACCATCGACGTCAACTTCCCAGAAGATTACCACGCAGAAAACCTGAAAGGGAAAGCGGCCAAGTTCGCTATCGTGCTGAAGAAAGTTGAACAGCGCGAGCTGCCAGAACTGACCGAAGAATTCATCAAGCGTTTCGGCGTGGCTGATGGTTCTCTCGCCGGTCTGCGTACTGAAGTGCGTAAAAACATGGAGCGCGAACTGAAAGGCGCCGTGCGTAACCGCATCAAGACTCAGGCTATCGACGGTCTGGTCAACGCTAACGAAATCGACGTGCCAGCGGCACTGATCGACGGCGAAGTCGACGTTCTGCGTCGTCAGGCTGCACAGCGTTTTGGTGGCAACGAGCAACAAGCGTTGGAACTGCCACGCGAACTGTTCGAAGAGCAAGCCAAACGTCGCGTTGTGGTCGGTCTGCTGTTGGGCGAAGTGATCAGCACCAACGATCTGAAAGCCGATGAAGATCGCGTTAAGACCCTGATCGAAGAAATGGCTTCCGCCTACGAAGATCCGAGCGAAGTTGTTGAGTTCTACAGCAAAAACAAAGAGCTGATGAACAACATGCGTAACGTTGCTCTGGAAGAACAAGCGGTAGAAGCCCTGTTGGCTAAAGCGAAAGTGACTGAAAAAGCCACTACCTTCAGCGAGCTGATGAACCAGACTCAACAAGCGTAATGCTGGTTGATGCCAGGAGCGACCTGATGGCAGGTCCATTGCCGTAGCTGGGAGTTCCTTATAAGGCCCGTAACTTTGGTTACGGGCTTTTCTTTTGCCACGTGACTGATTAATCTCGGCTTAACTGTGGCAATATGCACTATATTTATTGGGTCGAGGATGAATGGCGGCGGCGGAAGGACAGTGGTTGTGACCTTGCCTGCCACACAGGGATGTTGGTGAAATTGTTCACCGGGCTTGAAATTCGCTCTGTGACCCCCCAATTCCTACAACAGTATGGGCCGCTTTATCCGCCTGGCGGAATGATAGCGCCGTCAAATCAGTGTGGAGCCTGTCGATGGCTTGAACGTAGTCATGATGGCCGTTCTCAAGTAGAATCGACAGACAATGGCGCCAAGGCAATTTCTATTAGGAGACGGTAATGTCATACAGTGGCGAACGAGACCAATTTGCACCTAACATGGCACTGGTGCCGATGGTGGTAGAGCAGACTTCGCGCGGGGAGCGTTCTTACGATATTTATTCCCGCCTGCTGAAAGAGCGCATTATCTTCCTGACCGGCCAGGTTGAAGATCATATGGCTAATCTGATCGTGGCGCAGATGTTGTTCCTCGAGGCAGAAAGCCCAGAAAAAGATATTTTCCTGTATATCAACTCACCGGGCGGCGTGATCACGGCTGGCATGTCAATCTATGACACCATGCAGTTTATCAAACCGGACGTCAGCACCATCTGTATGGGGCAGGCGTGTTCCATGGGGTCGTTCCTGCTGACGGCAGGCACCAAGGGCAAGCGTTTCTGCCTGCCAAACTCCAGAGTGATGATCCACCAGCCGCTGGGCGGCTACCAGGGTCAGGCAACGGATATTGAAATCCATGCGCGTGAGATCCTGAAGGTTAAGGCTCGCATGAATGAGTTGATGGCACAGCATACCGGCCAATCGCTGGAACAGATCGAACGTGATACCGAACGTGACCGCTTCATGACGGCGGAAGAATCGGTAGAATACGGTCTGGTCGACAGCATTCTGACGCACCGCAGCTAAAACTATACCCAAAGGGTCGCAAGCTGCAGTGCGTACCTGCCGCCTGAAGGGTGATGGGTAGCGCGCGGCTTGCGGGCCGATAGACTATAGTATTCAGAGCGGGCCTGGCTCGCTTTAAACAGCGTTATCGGCGTTCCCGGTATAAAGTTTGGGCGCATTGTCGCCGCGTAATGGTGCGGGACAAAGACAAAAGAAGAGGTTTGACTCATGACAGATAAGCGCAAAGACGGTTCAGGAAAGCTGCTGTACTGCTCTTTCTGCGGCAAAAGCCAGCATGAAGTGCGTAAGCTGATTGCCGGTCCGTCAGTGTATATCTGCGATGAATGTGTTGATCTGTGTAACGACATTATTCGCGAAGAGATTAAAGAGGTTGCGCCGCATCGCGAGCGTAATTCATTGCCGACACCGCACGAAATTCGTCACCACCTGGACGATTATGTTATCGGCCAGGAACAGGCGAAAAAAGTTCTGGCTGTGGCGGTCTATAACCATTACAAACGCCTGCGTAACGGCGATACCAGCAATGGCATCGAACTGGGCAAAAGCAATATTTTGCTGATCGGCCCAACCGGCAGCGGCAAAACTTTGCTGGCAGAAACGCTGGCACGTTTCCTGGATGTGCCTTTCACCATGGCCGATGCCACGACGTTGACCGAAGCTGGTTACGTGGGTGAGGACGTGGAAAACATCATCCAGAAACTGTTGCAGAAATGCGACTACGACGTGCAGAAAGCCCAGCGCGGCATCGTCTATATCGATGAAATTGACAAGATTTCACGTAAGTCAGACAACCCGTCCATCACCCGTGACGTTTCGGGCGAAGGCGTGCAGCAGGCGTTGCTGAAGCTGATCGAAGGCACGATTGCGGCGGTTCCACCACAGGGTGGGCGTAAACATCCGCAGCAGGAATTCCTGCAGGTGGACACCTCCAAGATCCTGTTTATCTGCGGCGGTGCGTTTGCCGGCCTGGATAAGGTGATTGGCCAGCGCGTTAACACCGGCTCCGGTATCGGTTTTGGTGCCACGGTGAAGGGTGAATCTGAAAAAGCCACCGAAGGCGAACTGCTGTTGCAGGCAGAGCCGGAAGACTTGATCAAGTTTGGCCTGATCCCGGAATTCATCGGTCGTCTGCCGGTGGTTGCCACCCTCAGCGAACTGAGCGAAGAGGCACTGATCCAGATCCTGAAAGAGCCGAAAAACGCCCTGACCAAGCAGTATCAGGCGTTGTTCAATCTGGAAGGGGTAGATCTGGAATTCCGTGAGGAAGCGCTGAATGCCATTGCCAAGAAGGCTATGACGCGTAAAACGGGTGCCCGTGGTCTGCGTTCGATTGTCGAAGGCGCGCTGCTGGACACCATGTACGATCTGCCGTCGCTTGAAAGCGTAGATAAAGTGGTGATCGACGAATCTGTGATCGCTGGCCAATCCAAGCCGTTATTGATTTACGGCAAGCCGGAAGCGCAGGCTTCTGGCGAATAATTAGCCAGTCAAACCAGAAAGTTAATCGTAAAAGGGGGATTTTATCCCCCTTTTCTTTTTCTCTACATTGTTACCGTTGAATGTCAGAGATTCATCCCCATATACTCATAATCCAGATTTTGTGAAACGTTTGATGCTTGCGTCTCATGAGATCCCCCTAATCCTGGCGGAAATTAAACTAAGAGAGAGCTCTATGAACCCTGAGCGTTCCGAACGCATTGAAATCCCCGTGTTGCCATTGCGCGACGTGGTGGTTTATCCGCACATGGTGATCCCGTTGTTTGTTGGCCGGGAAAAATCGATTCGGTGCCTCGAAGCCGCAATGGATCACGATAAAAAGATCATGCTGGTGGCGCAGAAAGAGGCCTCGACGGATGAACCTGGCATTAACGATCTGTTCTCGGTCGGTACCGTTGCATCGATTTTACAGATGCTGAAACTGCCGGACGGCACGGTCAAGGTGCTGGTCGAAGGTTTACAGCGTGCGCGTATTACCACGCTCTCCGACAGCGGCGAGCACTTCGCTGCCCAGGCTGAATATCTTGAATCACCGGCTATCGACGAGCGTGAGCAGGAAGTCCTGGTGCGCACGGCGATCAATCAGTTTGAAGGCTACATCAAACTGAACAAAAAAATTCCACCGGAGGTGCTGACTTCATTGAACAGCATCGACGACGCTGCGCGCCTGGCGGATACCATCGCCGCGCATATGCCGCTGAAGCTCAGCGACAAGCAGTCGGTGCTGGAGATGTTCGATATCACCGAGCGTCTTGAGTACCTGATGGCGATGATGGAGTCGGAGATCGACCTGTTGCAGGTTGAGAAGCGTATCCGTAACCGCGTCAAGAAACAGATGGAAAAGAGCCAGCGCGAGTACTATCTGAATGAGCAGATGAAGGCGATTCAGAAAGAACTGGGCGAGATGGACGACACGCCGGATGAACATGAGGCGTTGAAGCGCAAGATCGAAGCGGCCAAAATGCCGAAAGAAGCGCGTGAGAAAACCGAAGCGGAACTGCAAAAGCTGAAAATGATGTCGCCGATGTCTGCGGAAGCGACCGTCGTGCGTGGCTATATCGACTGGATGATCCAGGTGCCTTGGAATGCGCGCAGCAAGGTGAAAAAAGACCTGCTCAAGGCGCAGGAAGTGCTCGATACCGATCACTACGGCCTGGAACGCGTCAAAGACCGCATCCTTGAGTATCTTGCAGTGCAGAGCCGCGTCAGCAAAATCAAGGGGCCAATCCTGTGTCTGGTAGGGCCTCCTGGCGTGGGTAAAACCTCGCTGGGGCAGTCGATCGCTCGTGCGACCGGCCGCCAATATGTCCGTATGGCGCTGGGCGGCGTACGTGACGAAGCGGAGATTCGCGGTCACCGCCGGACTTACATCGGCTCCATGCCGGGTAAACTGATCCAGAAAATGGCCAAGGTTGGGGTGAAAAACCCGCTGTTCCTGCTCGATGAGATCGACAAGATGTCATCCGACATGCGTGGCGATCCGGCTTCAGCCCTGCTGGAAGTGCTGGATCCGGAACAGAACGTGGCGTTTAACGATCACTATCTGGAAGTGGATTACGATCTGTCCGACGTGATGTTCGTGGCGACCTCGAACTCGATGAACATCCCGGCACCGCTGCTGGACCGTATGGAGGTGATCCGTCTTTCCGGCTACACCGAAGACGAAAAGCTGAATATCGCCAAACAGCACCTGTTGCCAAAGCAGCTTGAACGCAACGCGTTGAAGAAAGGCGAATTGACGGTAGATGACAGTGCCATTATCGGCATCATCCGCTATTACACCCGTGAAGCCGGGGTGCGTAGCCTGGAGCGTGAAATTTCCAAGCTGTGCCGTAAAGCGGTCAAGTCGCTGCTGATGGACAAGAAGCTCAAGCACATCGAGATCAACGGCGAGAACCTCAAGGACTATCTGGGCGTTCAGCGTGTTGATTACGGCCGTGCAGACACCGAAAACCGCGTAGGCCAGGTAACCGGGCTGGCGTGGACGGAAGTGGGCGGCGATCTGCTGACTATTGAAACCGCCTGCGTACCGGGCAAAGGCAAGCTGACCTACACCGGTTCTTTGGGTGAAGTGATGCAGGAGTCGATCCAGGCTGCGTTGACCGTGGTACGTGCACGTGCAGAGAAGTTGGGCATCAACGCCGATTTCTATGAAAAACGTGATATCCACGTCCACGTGCCGGAAGGGGCGACGCCGAAAGACGGCCCAAGCGCCGGTATTGCCATGTGTACCGCGCTGGTTTCCTGCCTGACAGGCAACCCGGTGCGCGCCGATGTGGCGATGACCGGTGAGATCACCTTGCGTGGTCATGTGTTGCCGATTGGTGGCCTGAAAGAGAAGCTGCTGGCGGCACACCGTGGCGGTATCAAAACCGTGCTGATCCCTTACGAGAACAAGCGCGATTTGGAAGAGATCCCGGACAACGTCATTGCCGATCTGGAGATCCATCCGGTACAGCGAATCGATGAAGTTTTGAACATTGCACTGGTCAATCCGGCCTTCGGCGCACAGCCGGTAGCGGTAAAATAGTGACGTATAGCAAAAACCATTGATAAAACTCATGCTGGCAAGCCAATTCGGACTTGCCAGTATTTTTTTGTGCCGCTAAGTTAGATCCCTGTCGGCTAGCGTTTCGCCGCATTTTGGTGGCTTGCCAAGGCACGACGGGATTGATATAACAGCAGCGCTGTCGTAACCGTAGGGATTTTTTCGGTGCGACGTTTTGAATTCTAGAGGGGATGATAGAGTGAATAAGTCACAACTGATCGACAAAATTGCCGCGGGTGCTGATATTTCTAAAGCGGCAGCAGGGCGTGCTTTGGACGCAATTATTGCTTCCGTTACCGATTCCTTGAAAGAAGGGGATGACGTGGCTCTGGTTGGTTTCGGTTCTTTCACCGTGCGTGAGCGTTCAGCTCGTACCGGCCGTAACCCGCAAACGGGTAAAGAGATCAAAATCGCGGCAGCCAAAGTTCCGGCTTTCCGTGCAGGGAAAGCCCTGAAAGACGCAGTAAACTGATTACCGCGTTTAATCGCATCGCGTCGCCGGTAAACAATCACCTGACGCAGCGGTATTGGTAAGGTAAGATATAAGGCGCATCAGGTTGATGCGCTTTTTTTATTTTTGTCGCAGGGAACGCGCCTGCACAAGGGTTGTTAATCCACATCACAGCGGAGTGTTGTCACACTATGATGGACAATTTACGCGCGGCTGCTAACCACGTCGTGCTAAAAATCATCCTGGGGCTGATTATCTTGTCATTTCTTTTGACTGGAGTGGTCAGCTATCAGGGAAGTGCCGGCGATTACGCTGCGAAAGTAAATGGCCAGGTGATCGAACGTGCCCAGCTGGAACAGGCTTTCCAGAGTGAACGTAGCCGTATGCAGCAGGAACTGGGCGACCGTTTCTCTGCCATGGCTGGCAACGAAGGTTATATGCAGCAGATGCGCCAGCAGGTGCTGTCTCAACTGATCGACAAGTCGCTGCTGGATCAGTACGCGAAGACGCTGGGCCTGAGTGCCAGTGACGATCAGGTGAAAGATGCCATCCGTCAAGAAGCCTATTTCCAGACTGACGGCAAGTTCGACAACGCCAAATATCTCGACTTGATTAACCGTTCGGGCTTTAGCGCAGATCAATATGCGCAATACACGCGCCAGCGGTTAATCAACCAGCAGATGATCCAGGGCTTCGGCGGTTCCGATATCGTCCCACCAAGCGAAGCACAGTCTATGGTTGCCCTGGTTCTGCAAGAGCGCGACGTGCGTCTGGCGACGATCGATCTCAATGCCATGATGGCCAAGCAAACCGTCACCGACGAAGAGCTGAAGGCCTTCTTCGAGCAGAACAAGAACAGCTTCATCGCACCAGAGAAGGTGAAAGTGAGCTTTATCCCGCTGGATGCCGCAGCATTGCAGGATAAAGTGACCGTTACCGAAGCGGATATCAGCGCCTATTACGACGAGCATCAAAGCAGCTTTGGCCAGCCGGAACGCAAAAAATTCAGCGTGATCCAGCTGAAAACCGAAGCGGATGCCAAAGCGGTATTGGAAGAGCTGAAAAACGGTGGTGATTTCGCTGCGTTGGCGAAAGAGAAATCCACCGACATCATCTCGCGCCGTACCGGTGGCGAAATGGACTGGATGGAGCCAGACACCACGGCTGACGAACTGAAACAGGCTAACCTGACCGAGAAAGGCCAACTTTCTGGCGTAGTGAAGTCTTCAGTGGGTTACCTGATCGTGCGCCTGGACGATATCAAGCCAGCGCTGGTGAAGCCATTGAGCGAAGTGCATGATGCTATCGCCAAGCAGCTCAAGCAGGAAAAAGCGGTAGATGCCTACTATGCGCTGCAGCAGAAAGTCAGCGAGGCGGCGACCAGCGATAACGAGTCCCTGGCCTCAGCGGAAGAAGCTGCGGGTACCAAGGCGGCTAGCACCGAATGGTTTACCCGTGACTCGGTTCCAGCTGCGTTGAACTTCAAGCCGGTTGTGCAGGCCATCTTCGATGGTTCGCTGATTGGCGAGAACGGCGCACCAGGCAGCAACTCTGACGTCATCACCGTTGACGGTGACCGTGCGTTCGTGGTTCGCGTTGTGGCCCATCAGCCGGAAGGGATTGAACCTTTCGACAAGGTGAAAGATCGCGTAACCGCGATGGTCAAACACAACAAGGCACTGCAAGAAGCCAAGCTGCAGGGTGAAAAACTGCTGGTTGAGTTGAAGCAGGGCAAAGGCGATGAGGCGATGAAAGCCGCTGGTCTGAGCTTCGGCAGCGTACAGAAAATGGCGCGCGCCCCGGAAGACAGCCAACTGGTGGAAGCCGTATTCGCTCTGCCGCACCCGGAAGCCGGTAAAGTGGTTTACGGCATGTCACAGGATGCTCAAGGGAACGTGGTGTTGATCGCCCTGGATAGCGTTAAGCCAGGCACGTTGCCAGCAGACGAAATGAAAACCTTCGTCAGCAACATGGAGAAAGGAAGCGCTAGCGTAACCTTCGATGCCTTGCTGACTAACCTGCGCAAAGAAGCCAAGATCAAAATGGGTGCCGCTGAGCAGCAACAGCCGTAATCTCCGTTCTCTGGTTTTGTAGAGGGGCAGCATCATGCTGCGCCCGTACTCCTCCCTAAGTGGGTGGGAATAAGCACCGCATTTCTTTGCAACAGCTTGCAATACTCAAAGGCCGCTTTCGCGGCCTTTTCCACATTTAAACTCTGCCATTTGCCGATCTTCCGCCGCTGCGGCAAGGTAACCTTGCTGTCAAACACAAGGAGGATACAGCATGCAACTTAGCGAAAATAAAGCCATTATCTGTTTTACCGTTATCCGCCAGCTACTCTTGGCGGCGGCGCTGTTTGGCCTGATAGGGAGCTCGGCCATTGCCGCAGAGAAACCCTCTCAGGGACAACCACAGGCCGCTGCGGTATCGCCTAAGGTCAGCCCTGAAGCGCAAAGCGAGGGTGAAGCCCAGGTCAGCATTAACCAGGCAGATGCAGAGGCGCTAGCCACCGTGTTGAACGGCGTAGGGCTGAAAAAGGCAGAAGCCATAGTGCGCTACCGCGAACAGAACGGGCCGTTTAGCGAAATTGACCAGCTACAGGAGGTGCCGGGGATCGGCCCTTCCCTGGTGGAAAGAAATCGTGATCGGCTGAAAATGTGATCCCGCTCGCGGCTGCGTGGCAAAGTGCCCTCGCAGCCGCGCTGCTCTGCTACATTTTACAGGTCATACCAGTCATCCATCGCAAACTCTTTGCCAAGCCCTGCGGTATAAGCATGCTGCCAGCAAGGAGGGATAACACTGAACGGGTATGCCGGTATTAATTCGCTATCACCAGAGCAGGAGCGGTTGTTTCACTATGCAGACTTATATCAAAGTTCGTGGCTATCATCTTGATGTCTATCAACACGTTAATAATGCCCGGTATCTGGAGTTCCTGGAGGAAGCGCGCTGGGAGTGGCTGGAGGATCTGGATGCTTTCCACTGGATGACGCAAAACAACATCGCGTTTATCGTGGTGAACATCAATATCAATTATCGTAAGCCTGCCGTATTGGGGGATAAGCTGCGTATCGATAGCCAGATGCTGCAACTCAATGGCAAGAGCGGTGTACTGAGCCAGCAGGTATTGCTGGAGCCGGAGGGGACAGTGGTTGCCGACGCGACGCTGACCTTTGTCTGTATCGATTTGAAAACCCAGCGGGCACTGCCGATTGAAGGCGCACTGCGTGAACACCTGGTGGCACTACAGCAGAAAGATGCTGAGGCCTGATTAAGCATCGTGCTGGTCATGGCCCCTCACCCTAGCCCTCTCCCACAGGGAGAGGGGACCGAACGTGCCAGCGGGTATTTCTTTCACGGCCTGACCATCGGTAAATGAAAGGGTCGGTGCTACAGGGATAACTCAGTACCCGATGACAACATCGTACATGGCACATGTAAGAGATAGCTCTTGCCTTGATGGCAACTCTGTACCCTCTCCCTCTCCTTTAACAGGTGTCCATGTAGACCCCTGTCTTTACATTGGGAGAGGGCTGGGGTGAGGGGATCTTGCAATTACTACAGATTAACTCCGTTCCCAATTCCGGCTCTGCACTAGCTCCCTCTCCCTGTGGGAGAGGGCTGGGGTGAGGGGATCTTGCAATTACTACAGATTAACTCCGTTCCCAATTCCGGCTCTGCACTAGCTCCCTCTCCCTGTGGGAGAGGGTTGGGGTGAGGGGACCCAACGATGGCTTAATCTGACTTATTGAGCGGCACTGCAGCCGCCCATAAACTGGCTTAAACCAAGCCGGTTTTCCGCTTCAGGCTGGCCATCACGCCGACCTTGTCCTGCTGATACTGCTGCAACCCGTTGGCGCGCAGGTGGCAGGCCGCACATTCACCACAACCGTCGCCTTGAACGCCGTTATAACAGGTGAGCGTCTCATGGCGGATACGTTCCAACTGTTGATAATAGTCCGCCAGCGCCCAGGTCTCAGCCTTGTTGAGCCACATCAGTGGAGTTTCGAAGCGAATATCACGTGCGATCCCCAGCACGATGGCCTGATTCAAGGCCTTAACAAACTCGTCGCGGCAATCCGGATAGCCCGAGAAATCAGTCTCGCACACGCCAGTGATCACGGCTTCGGCTTCCACCTGGTAGGCATAAATTGCCGCCAGGGTGAGGAACAGGATGTTGCGCCCCGGCACAAAGGTGCTTGGCAAGGCATCGGTCTGTGAACTGTCGTAGGCGGGTACTGGAATGTTATCGCGAGTCAGGCTGCTGATGGCCAACTCATTGAGCAACCCAACGTCCAAAACCTTGTGCGCCTTGGCTCCCAGAGTTTGGCATAAGGCTTGGGCCACCTCGATTTCGGCGCGATGACGCTGGCCGTAATCGAACGTGATGCAGTGAACTTCATCATATTGTTGCAATGCCTGGATCAAGCAGGTCGTGGAGTCTTGTCCACCGCTAAAAACGACGACTGCGCGTTTCATAAATCTACCTTCTGGCTAGGGCCATTCCCGATGCACATTCGGGCGGCCGGTTTATGCCCTTTGTTGTCAGGCTACAGTGTTGCCGGTCTGAGCCTGACGCTATTGGGCTTCATGACACATGTGGGGATGCTATCAGAAATGCTCGCCACAGCGTAGGGCAACCTAATCATCCAGCGGCGGTGGCAGCCAAGCCTGGCAAAAATCAAACCAGCCGTAGGCGGTGAGCATCACACCATGTATGCGGGGAGGGGCACTGACCTGATACTGATAGTTGAATAGGGGAGTGAGGATCGCGGCCCCCATCAACTGTTGATAATACGCTTTTAGCTGGCTGTAGCGTTGCTGTGGTGCTGGGCATTGCTGGATCTGTTGCAGGGTCCGCTGTTGGTGTTGCCAATCCTCTTCTCGCAAAATCCCTTGCCACAGCAAATCGCGACGTAGCCAACTTTCTAACGTCGCTTCCGGAGCTTCACCAATCAGGTTATCGGCCAGCAACAGATCGGCTTGGGCTATCTGCTCGGTGCTTTGCCAACGTTTGCCGGAATAATAGCGGATCTCTAATTGGCAGCCATGCTCCGCCAGCAATTGTTGCAAAGCCTGAGTCACGCTCTCTAGCTCGATCGGCGGATGGTACAGCAGAGTCAACCGAGGGGGGAGCTCAACATCCTGTCTGACATCATGCTCAGGGATCGCCCAGCCGGGCAGCATTTCATGGCTTGGCATGATCACGCCCTGCTGGATGGGCAAGCTGGCCAGCAGGCCGGAGCGCTGGATCAGCATCAGCAGCTTTTGCCCTTGGGCCTCAGTCAGTACGCCACGACGCTGGTTAATCGCCAGATAGCACCACCCTTGGCTCATACTGCGTTGTACCGGCCGCGCCTGTGCCAGTTCTTCCTGCTGGCCGATGGTGATGCGTACCGGATGCTGGCAACTGGTGTCGGTACTGCGGGTTGGTAACTCTGGCGTGATCCAATATTCGATGCTTTCCAGATAAGGATGTTGCAGATGGTAGTAAGGATGTTGTTCCAACCGCACCATATGCGGCTCGTTTAGTGCCAGCTTAAAGGGACCTGCACCGAGGTTCGGTAACTCTGGGTGCGTCATCAGGCAGGGCAGTTCTGCCAGCCGGTGCGCCAGCCAATAATCGGGCATTTGCAGATCGAACTGGATGCATAGCGCATGCGGCAGGCTGATTGCCGCCACGCTGCTCAATAATGGCTGGCTGCGCGGATGGTGTTGCAGGGCGTTGAGGGTTTGCAATAGCTGTTGGCCCGTTAAGGCCTCACCGTTATGCCATCGCAACTGACTACGCAGAAAGAACTGCCAACGCAGGCCGTCTTCGCTAATCTGCCAGTGATGGGCAAGATCGGGCTGCGGTTCTGGGCAACCGGTATTGAAGCGCGTCAAACCGGCATAGACGGTCGCGACCAGATGCTGCTCCGCACGGCCACTTAGCGTCAAAGGATCAAGCTTTTCCAACGTACGGTAATAAGGGATACGCAGCGTAGGGCTGCCTTCCTGCCATTGGCCGCCGAGGTGGGGGCTCAGCAACTCTTGCAGATGCTGTGGCGCCAGCTGCGCCATTTCCAAGGCTCCCTGGTGATCGCCCAGTTGCAGTAAACGTTGGAGATGCGCAGTCCGCAGTTCATCGGGGGTTTTCAGGCACTGCAACTGCGCGCGTTTCCCCCTCCCGGCCTGTGACTGCCAAGTTAGCCAACCTTGTTGCTGTAACTGCTGCACCAGGGTGCGAGCATGCCGCTCGCTGCAATAGAAGATCGCAGCTAATTCACCGATCGTGATCGCCACTGGCGCGCTGCCTAGCTGGTGGTACAAACGTTGATACTGACCGAGGCGATGAACCAGGCGCATAGCGGTATCCTAGGTGTTGCAAGCGATGAAAGATAAATCAGGAAGCGTTTATGCAAATTGTTCACTATTACTTCCGCAAATACCACCCCATACTGCGGTGATTGCCATTGTGCTCACATTTACGAGGTTCCTATGTATCGCCTGGCCGCTTTCGATATGGACGGCACCCTGCTGACTCCCGATCACCGTGTCGGGCCGGAAACGCTGAGCGCGTTAAGGCAGCTTATCGACAGGGAGATGGTGGTGACCTTTGCCACCGGGCGGCATTACCTCGATGCCCAGCCGATCATGGCGCAACTGGGACTGCAAGGTTACCTGATCACCGGTAACGGTACTCGCGTCTATGACCAGCAAGGGCAGCAACTGCATGCTACCGACTTACCGGCGGAGATTGCCGAAGAGGTGCTGCACACCCACTGGCGCACCTCTGCCAGCATGCATGTGTTTCGTGATGAGGGGTGGTTGACCGAAACCGCGGTGCCGGAAATGCTGGCTGCACATCATCTCAGTGGCTTTCATTTCCAACTCACCGACTTGCGCCGTTTGCCCGCGTTTGGCAACAGCAAGGTCTGTTTCTGTGCCCCCCATGAAGAACTGGTCAAACTGCAGGCACAGTTGAGTGAACATTTCGGCACCCGTGCCGACCTGTGCTTCTCGGCCTATGATTGCCTCGAAGTGCTGCCAAAGGGGTGCAACAAGGGGGCGGCATTGGACAGGCTGAGCCACCATCTGGGGCTGACGTTGGCTGATTGCATGGCCTTTGGCGATGCGATGAATGATAAGGAAATGCTGGCGGGAGTAGGGCACGGCGTGGTGATGGGCAATGCTCTGCCACAGTTGAAATCGTTACTGCCCCAACTACAGGTTATCGGCCACTGCGAACAGCAGGCGGTGGCTCACTATTTACAACATTGGCTGCGTTCACCACACCTCACCTATTCCCCCGAATTCTGAGGTATTACTATTACAGCCGGCCGGGTATGACTACCCGGCTTTTTTTATCCCCTGAACTTCGCCTTAATAAGTTGGCAACCTAATAAGTTATTTACCTGACAAGTTAGCCAACTGAGCGCTATATGGCGTCAGATCGCCGATATTGTTGTTGACCCAGTCGCTATTGTAATAGGTATCCAGATAGCGCTCGCCGCTGTCGCATAGCAGGGTGACGATGGCACCTTGCTCGCCTTTGTCCCGCATTTGCTTGGCCAGTTGCAGCGCTCCCCAGACGTTGGTCCCGGTTGAAGCACCTACCTTGCGACCCAGAATGTTTTCCAACCAATAAATGGTGGCGATACTGGCGGCATCTGGCACGCGCAGCATGTTGTCGATCACCGAAGGGATAAACGACGGTTCGGCGCGTGGGCGGCCAATCCCTTCGATGCGGCTGCCGCAGCTGCCGATGATGGTGCGATCGCCATGATGGAAACAGTCGTAAAACACCGAGTTTTCCGGATCGACCACCGTGAGCTGGGTATCATGCCCTTGATAGCGAATGTAGCGCCCCAGCGTTGCCGAGGTGCCACCAGTACCGGCACTCATCACGATGTGTTTCGGAACCGGGTGCGGTTCTCGCTCCATCTGGCGGAAAATACTGTCGGCGATGTTGTTGTTGCCACGCCAGTCGGTAGCGCGTTCGGCAAAGGTGAACTGATCCATATAATGGCCGTTCAGCTCTTTGGCCAACTCCTCTGACACCGCATAAATCTGGGCCGCATGATCGACAAAATGGCTGTGGCCACCGTAAAAGGCGATTTGCTCTACCTTACGTTTAGCGGTGCAGGAAGGCATCACCGCGATAAACGGCAGGCCGAGCAGGCGGGCAAAATAGGCTTCAGATACCGCCGTGCTGCCCGAAGAGGCTTCAATAATCGGCGTGTTCTGGTTGATCCAACCGTTACACAGCCCATAAAGGAACAGCGACCGCGCCAGGCGGTGTTTCAGACTGCCGGTGGGATGGGTGCTTTCATCTTTCAGGTAGAGATAGATGCCTGGAAATTCCGGCAGGTTCAAGCGGATCAAGTGCGTATCGGCGGAGCGTTGGAAATCCGCTTCTATTTCACCAATAGCATATTTTACCCAAGCGTTTGTCATAATCTGGCCTCAAAATAGGGGGCTTAAACCCGCCGCTTTGCAAGCTGTAGCTTGAAATCCAGCAGGGATGTTTGAGGTGTAGCATAGCGGTTCAGCGAGAAAAAAGGATTGCCATTTTTCCTGTTTAATCGCCTAATGGGAGAAATTTTTTCTATGAAATCACCTTATGTTGGATAAAACTGACCGTAAACTGTTGTGCATGCTGCAACAGGACTGTACGCAATCGCTGCAAGTGCTGGCCGAAGCGGTGAATCTGACCTCAACGCCTTGCTGGAAACGGCTAAAAAGGCTGGAAGATGAAGGTTACATTCGTGCGCGTGTCGCGCTGCTGGATAATGAAAAGCTCGGGCTTGGCCTGACGGCGTTTGTGCTGATAAAAACCCAGCAGCACAGCAGCGAGTGGTATCAGAAATTTGTCGATCTCACCGCGCAGATGCCGGAAGTGTTGGCGTTTTACCGTATGGCGGGGGAGTATGATTACCTGATGCAGGTCGAGGTGGCGGACATGAAAAGCTATGACAATTTCTATAAACGCCTGGTGACCGGCGTGCCGGGGCTGATTGATGTCACTTCCAGCTTCGCGATGGAAAAAATCAAATACACCACGGCGCTACCCGTGCCAGAGTGAAATCGTCACTCAACTGTTGAATGTTAAGGTTGCAGGGCTGCAGCCGGTAATTTGTCGGATACTGTCTGGAATAAAACTGCGTGAGACTCTTTGCTCAAATCGGCTGGTATTTCCGCCGCGAGTGGCGCCGCTACCTCGGGGCCGTGGTGCTACTGATTGCCATTGCCATACTGCAATTGCTGCCGCCTAAGCTGGTTGGCATCATTGTTGATGGTGTCACCAAGGATCAGATGTCCAGCAAGGTACTGATGGCCTGGCTGGGGTTGATGATTGGTACCGCCATTGTGGTTTATCTGCTGCGTTATGTGTGGCGAGTGCTGCTGTTTGGGGCTTCCTACCAGTTGGCCGTAGAACTGCGGGAAAACTTCTATCGCCAACTCAGCCGTCAGAACCCGGCCTTCTATCTGCGTCACCGTACCGGCGATCTGATGGCCAGAGCGACCAATGACGTCGACCGTGTGGTGTTTGCCGCCGGTGAAGGCGTGCTGACGCTGGTGGACTCTCTGGTCATGGGGCTGGCGGTGCTGATTGTGATGAGCACCCAGATCAGTTGGCAATTGACCCTGCTTTCCCTGATCCCGATGCCGATCATGGCGATCGTCATCAAATACTATGGCGATCAACTGCACCAGCGTTTCAAGTCGGCGCAGGCCGCGTTCTCCAGCCTTAACGATCAGGCACAGGAGAGCATGACCAGCATCCGTATGATCAAGGCTTTTGGCCTGGAGGATCATCAGTCCAACCAGTTTGCCGAAGTGGCCGCGCAGACCGGCGCGAAGAATATGCACGTGGCGCGAATTGACGCGCGCTTTGACCCGACGATTTACATTGCTATCGGTGCGGCCAACTTGCTGGCGATCGGCGGTGGTAGCTGGATGGTGGTTAACGGTTCCCTCACGCTGGGCCAACTGACCAGCTTTGTTATGTACCTCGGCCTGATGATTTGGCCGATGCTGGCACTGGCCTGGATGTTCAACATCGTCGAGCGCGGCAGTGCCGCCTATAGCCGTATCTGCAGCCTGCTTGAAGAGGCACCGGCCGTGAAGGATGGTGAACTCGATCTGCCCGCCGGGCGCGGCAACCTGAGTGTGGAAATCAACGCTTTCCATTATCCGCAAACCAACAAACCCGCGCTGCATGACGTGGCGTTACAGCTGCAGCCTGGGCAAATGTTGGGATTGTGTGGGCCTACCGGCTCGGGTAAATCGACGTTGCTTTCGTTAATCCAGCGTCAGTTCGATATTGATGACGGCCGTATCAGCTATCACGGCTTGCCACTTACCCAGATCAAGCTCGACGAATGGCGTTCACGCCTGTCGGTCGTTAGCCAGACGCCGTTCCTGTTCTCCGATAGCGTGGCCAATAATATCGCCTTGGGCAACCCGGCGGCCACTCAGGAACAGATTGAACAGGCAGCGCGCCTGGCCAGCGTGCATGAAGATATTCTGCGTTTGCCCCAGGGTTACGAGACCGAGGTGGGTGAGCGAGGCGTGATGCTTTCTGGTGGCCAGAAACAGCGTATTTCCATCGCGCGGGCGCTACTGCTGGAAGCGGAAATTCTGATCCTCGACGATGCTCTTTCGGCGGTGGATGGGCGCACTGAACACCAGATCCTGCATAACCTGCGCAGTTGGGGGCAAAATCGCACGGTGATCATCAGTGCGCACCGCCTTTCGGCCCTGACGGAAGCCAGCGAAATCCTGGTGATGCAACACGGCTCGGTGGTACAGCGTGGGCAGCATGGGAAATTGGCTACAGAGCCTGGCTGGTATCGCGACATGTATCGCTATCAGCAACTGGAAGCTGCGTTGGATGAGGCTCCTGATAGCACCGAGGAGGTTTTGGCCGATGAGTAAGATACAAACTATGTGGCCAACGCTGAAACGTTTGCTGGCCTATGGCTCGCCTTATCGTAAACCCCTGGGGTTGGCGGTATTGATGTTGTGGGTAGC
The DNA here is from genome assembly GCF_047530105.1 of Serratia sp. T13T92. Classification (NCBI taxonomy): domain Bacteria; kingdom Pseudomonadati; phylum Pseudomonadota; class Gammaproteobacteria; order Enterobacterales; family Yersiniaceae; genus Serratia; species Serratia sp. T13T92. The sequence goes on from NZ_JBLJAK010000028.1 coordinate 27,986, forward strand.
GGCGGCGGCGGAAGTAGCCGGGCCAATTCTGATCGGCTACTTTATTGATAACTACGTTGCCAAAGGGCAGCTGCCGCTGATGATTGTCAGCTCCCTGGCGGTGGCTTATATCCTGCTGGAACTGCTCGCTGCGGCGTTGCACTATTTCCAGGCCATCCTGTTTAATCGGGTGGCGGTTGGGGTGGTACAACGGTTGCGCACCGACGTGATGGACGCAGCCCTGCGCCAACCGCTGAGCGCCTTTGATACCCAGCCTGTCGGGCAATTGATCTCGCGGGTAACCAACGATACCGAAGTGATCAAAGATCTGTATGTGATGGTGGTGTCCACGGTACTGAAAAGTGCGGCGCTGATCGGGGCGATGCTGGTGGCGATGTTCAGCCTGGACTGGCGCATGGCGCTGGTGGCGATCTGCATCTTCCCGGCGGTGCTGGTGGTGATGGGGATCTATCAATATTACAGCACGCCGATCGTGCGGCGGATGCGTAGCTACCTGGCGGATATCAACGACGGCTTCAACGAAGTGATCAGCGGCATGGGGGTGATCCAGCAGTTCCGCCAGCAGATGCGCTTTGGTGAGCGCATGAGTGCGGCCAGCCGCTCGCATTATACCGCCCGGATGCAGACGCTGCGGCTGGATGGTTTCCTGTTGCGGCCGCTGCTTAGCCTGTTCTCTGCCCTGGTACTATGTGGCCTGTTGATGCTGTTTGGCTTCAGCGGTGAGGGCGCGATTGGCGTGGGTGTGCTGTATGCCTTTATCAACTATCTTGGCCGTTTGAACGAACCGTTGATTGAGCTGACTGCCCAGCAATCGATTTTGCAGCAGGCCGTGGTGGCCGGTGAGCGTATTTTCGAACTGATGGATCGCAGCCAGCAGAGCTATGGCAGTGACGATCGTCCGCTGGCGAGCGGCCGTATCGATATCAGCGACCTGAGCTTTGCCTACCGCAGCGACAAGAAAGTGCTGCAGCATATCTCTTTGCAGGTACCGTCACGGGGTTTTGTTGCCCTGGTGGGGCATACCGGCAGCGGAAAGAGTACCCTGGCTAACCTGTTGATGGGCTATTACCCGCTGAGCGAAGGGGAAATTCGTCTGGATGGTCGTCCGTTGTCCAGCCTTTCACATCGCACCCTGCGCCAAGGCATTGCTATGGTGCAGCAAGATCCGGTGGTAATGGCGGAATCGGTGCTGGCAAACGTCACGCTTGGTCGCTCCATCGGTGAAGAGGCGGTCTGGCAGGCGCTGGAAACGGTGCAACTGGGGGAACTGGTACGTAGCTTGCCTCAGGGCATCCATACGCGCCTGGGGGAGCAGGGGAATAATCTGTCCGTAGGACAGAAGCAGTTGTTGGCTTTGGCGCGCGTGCTGGTCCAGGCACCGCAGATCCTGATCCTGGATGAAGCGACCGCAAACATCGACTCTGGCACCGAGCAGGCGATCCAGCGTGCCTTACGGCTGATCCGCGAGCAGACGACGCTGGTGGTGATCGCCCACCGCCTTTCAACCATTGTGGATGCCGACTCTATTCTGGTACTGCATCGCGGTCATGCCGTGGAGCAGGGGAACCATCAGCAGTTGTTGGCACAGCAGGGCCGCTACTACCAGATGTATCAGCTACAACTGGTGGGCGAAGAGTTGGCAGCCACGACTCGCGACGAAACTCAACCCGCATAACTTTAAGCAAGGGCTCCGCTCCAGGAGCCCGCACCACCAACAGGCAATAGCGCTTTTCAACTCCCTCCTACTGCACTTTCCCAACGCGTAATGCACCAAAAAGGTGCGCCATCCCCAGACTGCGATCTCTGCTTTCGTCTAGCGCTGGCCTCTGACTGTGGGTGTTTCTATGTAATCATTTGAATTTAAATAAAAAATAATTTGTGGCACAGCCTTTGCTTTATATGACTCGTACCGGGGGTAAGTTTTTGGGCTTAATCGTGGAGAGGCAATATGAAGCTGGTTACCGTGGTGATCAAACCATTCAAGTTAGAGGACGTGCGTGAAGCCTTATCCTCTGTAGGTATTCAGGGGCTGACCGTAACCGAAGTCAAAGGCTTTGGCCGCCAGAAGGGGCATGCCGAGCTCTATCGCGGAGCAGAGTACAGCGTCAATTTCTTACCTAAGGTCAAAATTGATATCGCTATTGCCGATGACCAACTGGATGAAGTGGTTGATGTGATTAGCAAGGCGGCCTACACCGGCAAGATCGGTGACGGCAAAATTTTCGTTGCCGAATTGCAACGTGTGATTCGAATTCGTACCGGCGAAACCGACGAAGCGGCTCTGTGATCGCAGGCTCAGTCAACTGAATGGGGATGGATTGATAATGAAAAGACTGTTATCCACGTTGGGCCTGAGTTTGGTAACCCTGGTTCCTTCTTTGGCTCTGGCCGCTCCGGCGGTGGCAGACAAGGCGGACAACGCCTTTATGATGATTTGCACCGCGCTGGTGCTGTTTATGACCTTACCGGGCGTGGCGCTGTTTTACGGCGGCCTGCTGCGCTCCAAGAACGTCCTGTCAATGTTGACTCAGGTGACCGTCACCTTTGCCCTGGTGTGTGTGCTGTGGGTCATTTACGGCTACAGCCTGGCGTTCAGCGAAGGTAACGCCTTCTTCGGTGGCTTCCAGACGGTGATGCTCAAAGGGATCGGGATAGACAGCCTGACCGGCACCTTTAGCCAGATGATCCACGTGGCGTTCCAGTGCTCCTTCGCCTGCATTACCGTGGCGTTGGTGGTGGGCGGCTTTGCCGAACGCATTCGCTTCTCTGCGGTGGTTATTTTTGCCGCCATCTGGTTCACGATTTCCTACCTGCCGATTGCGCATATGGTTTGGGGCGGTGGTTTCCTGGCAGCTGACGGCGCGTTGGACTTTGCGGGCGGTACCGTAGTGCATATCAACGCCGCCAGTGCTGGTCTGGTAGGGGCCTATCTGTTGGGTAAACGTGCTGGCTATGGCAAAGAGGCCTTCAAGCCACACAACCTGCCGATGGTATTTACCGGAGCCTCTATCCTGTATATCGGCTGGTTTGGCTTCAACGCCGGTTCGGCCAGTGCGGCCAACGGTATTGCGGCGCTGGCGTTCCTCAACACGGTAATAGCCACTGCCGGTGCAATCCTCTCCTGGACCTTTGCCGAGTGGGTCGTGCGCGGTAAACCTTCTCTGCTGGGAGCCTGCTCGGGCTGTATCGCGGGTCTGGTTGCGATTACGCCAGCGGCGGGTACCGTGGGTGTAGGTGGTGCGCTGATTATCGGCCTGGTAGGCGGTGTTGCGGGGCTATGGGGCGTGGTAACGCTGAAGAAATGGCTGAAAGTAGACGACACCTGCGATGTGTTTGGTGTGCACGGGGTGTGCGGTATCGTTGGCTGTCTGTTGACCGGCGTCTTTACCGCTTCATCACTGGGTGGAACGGGTTACGCCGCTGGCGTCACCATGGGGCATCAGGTGTGGATCCAGTTGCTGAGCGTTATTGTGACGCTGGTGTGGTCAAGCGTGGCCGCGTTTATCGCCTTTAAGGTCGCCGGGGCCGTGGTGGGGCTGCGCGTACCGGAAGAGCAGGAACGCGAAGGCCTGGATGTGAACAGCCACGGCGAGAATGCTTATAACCAGTAAAATATGTTGAATTAAACTCTGAGGGGGCGATGGAAACATCGCCCCTTTTTCAATTAAACATCGCGCTTGCGGATCACGCCTTCTTGCACCGTCGTCGCTACCAGCACACCGTCGCGGGTGTAGAACTGGCCGCGCACAAAGCCACGGGCACCGGAGGCTGAGGTGCTTTCTACCGCATACAGCAGCCAGTCGTCCATGCGGAACGGGCGGTGGAACCACATGGAGTGGTCAATGGTGGCAACCTGCATGCCCGGCTCAAGGAAACCGACGCCATGCGGCTGTAGCGCCGTCAGCAGGAAGTGGAAGTCAGAGGCGTAGCCAAGCAGATACTGATGGATCCGCAGGTCGTCCGGCATGGTGCCATTGGCGCGGAACCAGACATGGCGATAAGGCTCTTCCACGCTGCCCTTCAACGGGTTGTGGAATTTCACCGGGCGCATTTCGATCGGCTTCGGGCCAATGAACTTGTCGCGCACTTTTTCCGGCAGCATATGCGACAGCTTTTGTGCAATTTCTGACTCCGACATCAATCCTTCTGGCGGTGGGACATCCGGCATGGTGTTTTGATGTTCAAAACCCTGCTCTGGGCTTTGGAAAGAGGCCGTCATGTAGAAAATGGGTTTGCCATTTTGAATGGCGCTAACGCGGCGCGCGCTGAAGCTATTGCCGTCGCGCAGGGTTTCTACGTCATAAACAATCGGTTTACTGCTATCCCCAGGACGCAGGAAATAGCTGTGGAAGGAGTGAACGATACGCTCCGCAGGAACGGTTTGCTTGGCAGCATACAGCGCCTGGCCGACCACCTGACCGCCAAAGACCTGGCGTAACCCCAGATCTTCGCTTTGGCCACGAAATAAACCTTCTTCAATTTTTTCCAAATCCAGCAGTTCGAGGAGGTTGTGCAGTGCCTGGCTCATAAAGTGGCGATCCTTTTAGTCATCATGTTGCGCAGTGTGCTGAATATGATGGCAGGACGTCAATATATTGCGTTATTTCTGCGGCGGCAGCTGTCGCAGCCAGGGTCTTTGTCATGAGGCCTTAGGGCTATTTAGGCCTAGTCCGATAGGCAGTTGTTAGTATTTTGTGCTAGGTTTAATCAGTGTAGTGGTTTAAGCCACCAACATGTGACTAATAATAAAGGAGACCGACCCATGAAACTCTGGCAAATGGTAGGGGGAGCAGCCGCATTGACGATCACACTGGCAGGCTGTGCCCACAAGAATGCGGATGTGCCAACGCAGACGGCTAACGCTGCGGCCTCGCAAACGCAGATCCAAGGCCCGGTGGTGAAGGGCTCAGTTAATATTCGCCAGCGTATCGCGCTGCCACCGGATGCGGTACTGACCGTGACCCTGTCCGATGCATCACTTGCTGATGCCCCTTCACGAGTGATTTCACAGCAGGCGATGCGTACCGAAGGTCTGCAGAGCCCGTTCCGCTTTACGCTACCGTATAACCCTGCGGACATTCAGCCTAATGCGCGTATCATCCTGAGCGCGGCGATTACGGTGAATGGCCAGTTGATGTTTATCACCGATACCATTCAGGAAGTGATCAACCGCAACGGGACCCAGGCCGATCTGCTATTGGTACCGGTACAAAACGTTCCGGTTCAGGTCGCACCTACCCCAGCTCCGTAAGCAGCAATGCCTGCATCTGACAGCCTTTGTGCCTTTGGCCAAAGGCTGTTTTTACCAGTGCCAGCCATACAGTTCAAAATCAACCGTGCTCTGCGGGCCGAAAATAATTCCCTCTGCCAGTAACGCCTGCCGTTGGCGCTGAAAATCTTCACCCTGCTGTGAGATCTGCCCGTGGCGGTTAATGACCCGGTGCCAGGGCAGGGTGCTGCCCTCTGGTAAACGCCGTAATACACCACCAACCTGACGTGCTGCACGGGGTGAGCCTGCCAGCCGCGCAACTTCGCCGTAGGTGGTTACCTTGCCAGGAGGAATGGCGGCCACGATATGGAATACGCGTTGGCTGAAGGTAGCATCTTCTGGTTGCATGGCTGTTTATCCTGTGTGATGTGTGGAAACGCTGCATACAGCAAAATGGGCGCAGCATGCGGCGCCCCTACCCATTGAGCAATATCTCCACTGGGTCATCAATATTAACTAGTGTGCCACAGGCGAGATGGGTAAGAAAACAGCGGTTGCTCCCGGTTGGCTTGCTATTTGCCTGGCCATCACCGATAATGCCCACCGCTTCGCAATTCAAGAAGCCGTCAATGGGGGCCCTGTTGGTTCTCCCGCAACACTAACTGGTGAACTCGGTCAGATCCGGAAGGAAGCAGCCGTAGCGAGTGACGTGTGTGCCGGGATGTAGCTGGCAGGGCCTCCACCAATTTCTAGCCTCCCCCCCCAAAAAAAAGCACCGACAATCTGCCGATGCCTTACCTATTTGATGTTTATGCCTGGGTTTCCCAGCAGGCAACCAGCGGATCGACGATCTGGCGTGTTGTGCCGTCGGTCAGGCCCAAATCCGTTAGGTGCGGTCCGGCATTGCATGCCAGGCAGGTGCCCTCAATCGCCTTGAACACCCGGTAGGGCGGCTCCCAGTCTGCAACCTTGGCACTCAGATCGCGCAGGTTTTTAAACTGCTGCGCCAGCTGTGCGGCGGGGAGATCGGAAAGCATACCGGCGATCGGCATGGCCACCTGCGCCAATATTTCACCGTTCTGGCTGAGAGCCATGCCGCCGCCGGTAGCGATCAGCGCGTTGGCGGCCAGCGCCATATCATGAGGATCGCGGCCCAGCACCACCAGGTTATGCGAATCATGAGAGTAGCTGGTGGCAATCGCCCCCCGTAATTCGCCCCAACCTTCCAGCAATGCCAACTGAGGCTTGGCTGGGTGCCGGGCGTGGCGATGCTGTACCCAAATCAGACTGAACCCCGGCGGGAGCTGTACCTTGCCGTCGCGCACTTCTACCGTGGTTTCATTCCATTGGGTGAAACGTGCCCCTTTGATATGGCGCAACGTGGCCTGGCCGTGACGAATGGCGGCAACGCGCATAATGAAATCATCTGCGGCCAATGGTGGCAGATGGAGCGTGTCACGCGGTGCTGATACGCCAGGTGCGGCTTGCACTGGAGCCAGCATTTTTCCCTGCTCTGCCAGACACTGGCCAGCAACGTAAACCCGCCGGGCCTGGAGGTGTTCCAGGGAATCAAAGACGACCAGATCGGCGATCTTTCCTGCGGCAATCAGGCCCAGATCGTTACGTTGCAAGCGAATGGCGGCGTTGAGCGTAGCCATCCGTAGCGCATCGGTGGCCGGTAATCCGTGTTCAATCAGCAGATTGAGCAGGGCGATAATGCCGCCTTTCTCCAGCAGCATATCGGGTGGCACATCATCGGTGCAGAGGGTGATTTGGGAGGAGAAATGCGGTAGCGATTTTAATGCCGCAACAATTTCAGGCAGCAGATAAGGATGAGAGCCCCGGATCTCCAGCGTCAACCCGGAGCGTAGTTTCTCCAGAGCATCGGCAGCAGAGGTCAGTTCATGATCGGAGGTCACGCCTGCGGCCAGATAGGCTTGCAACTGCGGGCCGCTTAAACCGCGCGCATGGCCTTCGATCAATTTGCCGCTGTTAAGCCCGGCATTGAGGATCTCCTGCATCCGTTCGCTGCCGTGCAGCACGCCGTGCATATCCATCACTTCCGCCACGCCGCCCACTTCCGGCCAGGCTAACATGGTATCCATCTCATTGCCGCCAAAGTCGGCACCGGACATTTCCAGCCCAGGCGTCGAAGGCACGCTGGAAGGGGCCGCACAGATCACCCGCAGAGGCAGGTTGCGGCTGGCATCCACCGCGTAGCGCACTCCCGCTACGCCAAGCACGTTCGCCAATTCATGCGGATCCCAGAAGATAGTGGTGGTACCTTGCGCGACGACGATCTCGGCATAGCGTTCTGGCAGCAGGTGGGAGCTCTCAACGTGCACATGGGTATCGATCAGACCTGGGCTGAGGTAGGCACCCGCCAGGTCTTGTGTCCGATGTGCTGTTGGCAAGGAGCCACAAGGATGAACGCTGGAAATCAGCGGGCCGACAATGCCAATATCAACCAGGCGGATTTCCCCGGTGACCATGTCGATCAGGTTGGCATTGGTCAGCAAGAGATCAAACGGCGTATTACCCAGCGCAGCCTGTACGGCACGCTGGCGCTCACCGTTACTGACAGAAAAGGTGGTCATGATAATCCCCGGAATAGAGTAAGGGAGTTACTGTAGGCGGGGGCGTAAGCTTTGCACAGATGATTTAATTTATTGCGTGATAAGAAACGTTTATGCTGTGGCAAACGTTTACCTCTTTTCCTGGCAGGTTAGGCTATGTCCGAGCCATGGCGACGGTTACCCGCGCTTTCCCTCAAGCAAATTCAGTACTTTGTGACCCTGGCGCAGTTACGACATTTCACCGATACCGCCAGCCGTCTGGCGATCAGCCAGCCCGCGTTAAGCAGTGCGCTGCGGCAAGTCGAAACCGTGCTTGGCGGGAAGTTAGTCAATCGAACGGCCTCTGCGGTGACCCTGACGGAACTAGGCACGGCGATCTTGCCGCATGCGCAACGGCTGCTGAATGTGGCTCACGCTACCTTTGATGATATGCAGCGCGTCATGTTGGCCGGAGGGGATGGCACGTTACGTATCGGTCTGGTGCCTTCGGTGAGCAACCTGCTGTTTCCTGCGGTACCGCGATTGCTGGCGCAACATTTCCCGCGTTTACGCGTAGAATTCCACGACCAAACCAATGATTCCCTGCTACTACAGTTGGAAAATGGGCAGATAGATTTTGGCATAGGGGCTTTGGACAGCTCGGTGCCAGATCGGCTTGAGATTTATCCATTGCAGGAAGATCCGTTTGTGGCGGTGATGCGCCGGGACGATCCCTTGGCGGATCCACATCATCTGCCCTGGCGGCAATTGGCTAACAGAGATATTGCGGTATTTTCGAAAGGGAATAGCAGTCGATTAGTGTCGGCACTGGCGGAAAGCCATCGTCTGAACTTAACGGCACGTTATCAGGTGGATTTTCTGGAAACGCTGTATGGTTTGGTGCGGTCACAATTAGCGGTGGCTATTTTGCCGCAGCTTTATACGACGCATTTAAACGATGAAGAATTAACCGTTATTCAATTGCAACAGCCATTACTTAGCCGCACTGTGGCACTTATGCGCAGCGCAAAACAAAATCACTCGCCTTTAATTGAAAACTGTTTCCAGTTGCTACTGCACGATTTTCAGCTCAGAGGCAAGTAAACTTGAATTTTTAAGATAATGCTTAATCTGCGCGACCATTGAAGCCGATAATATTATCGGCTCAACGCAAGGCTACTTTGATTATCTTACAAATTTCCAAACGGCGACCGGAATTTTATCGTACAGCTTGTTCATGGTCAGTTCGGCCAGGCGATGATCAGCGGCAGAGTAGAACAGCTCTAGCTCATCGTCAGAGAGTTCGTACTTATTTTTCTCGATCACTCGCTCAAGGGTTTCAATCGTGGTGCATTTACGCAAACGCATCAGATAGTCAATTTTTGTCATGATAACCTTTAGTCTTATTAACCATAAAATTATTTGAGGATAATTATCCCCTAAGTTTTCATCGTGGTACAGACGCCCTCTCCTGAGAACAATCTGAATGTGCGTGCCTTGGTTTTTTGCCAGCGACGCAAATCGGAGTCATTAATACCGTAGCTGCTAAACAGGGTATAGGTATCGTCGAGGTACTCTTCGACCAGTTCCGATAAATCACCTTCGTCCATGTATTTAATTTTAAAACTCATTACAAACGAAGCAATATGTTCGATCAGCTCATTAAGCTGCAGATTGACGGCGGACGTTGGATCGTTAACCCAGCCATGGTGGCTGTCACCCAAGGTAGCGATGCCTTCGTCGTACAAATTTTCACATAAGAATTTGAGTTGAGCAATATCGTGCCTTTTAGGCGAATACTCATCCATATCATCCCCCGTCAGTCTTAATTTCGGTGTTGATAACACTCTGTGAGTACATTGACTTAACATCATATGCTGTAAAGCTTAGCTCAGGCTTAATAAACTTTCAGCATATTAAATATAAATCATTTTTTGCCATCTAGCTTGTTACTATTACCGAAACTTACAATTCGTCAGCGGTTGATGGCCGTGAGTTGTCGATAACCTCAAACACCAAACCCTTTTCCGTCAGGGTAAAAGTGACAGAATCATTTATGTATTCGTCACCACTGATATCCAGGCATGCGTTAAAAATCGACCACTGATAGCGGTAACTCATTGAATACTCGCTATTACCGATGCAGTTAATCTCAATGATTTCTAATGAGCCTTCCACATAGCGTGCATTCTCGGAGTAAAAGCTTAGCCCACTGGTGAGCGCCGGTACCAAGTCAGATAATTGATTACCGACCACTTTCCTTAATTGTTTCACAGAAAGTGTGTCTACTTCGGAACAACGACTTAGCGTCACTAGCATTTGGATATCTGGTTGTATCACATTCTATGCCTCTATCTTACTCCTTTTCCAGCCTTGATGGGCAAACTTTTCACTGAATAACGCTTTTTTACCCAGCTTTGAGATTTTTACCGTTCGATAGTTCTGCCACTCACCCAGCAGCACCGGCTCGATAGCCTGAAAATGTTACGTTCCGTTGCATTATTGGCACTTGAACGACTTGAGGATCTCTAGTTTATGTGATGTTATATTATTACACTTGTGTAATCCTTATGGCGATCACCATGCTGCCTTTCCTTCCCGTTACCCTGTTTACCTCAGCCGCGATTTTGCGCTGCGCAGCCGTTGGCGTATTGCTGGCCTTACTATGGCTAGCCATTGCGTGGGCGGTTGTGCTGCCATGATAACGTTGCAAAATGCCATCGTGGGTTATGGCCGTACCCCTTTGTTTCCACCGTTATGCGGTTGTTTTGCCGCCGGTTCATTAACGGCGGTGATTGGTGTTAACGGCGCCGGCAAATCTACGTTATTGAAGTCGTTGGCCGGGTTGCATCCGCTGCTGGGCGGAAAACTACATTTTGCGGGCGGGAAGGCTCCGGCGATGGCCTATTTGCCACAACTGGCGGAGTTGGATCGTCAATTCCCTATTCTGGTTCAGGATTTGGTCGCTATGGGTTGCTGGCCGCAAAGCGGCCTGTTTGGCGGTGTGAATAAATGCTCCATGCAGCAAATTGCAGGTGCGTTGGACACCGTGGGCATGAGTTCCATGGCGCGTGAGGCGGTAGGGGAGTTATCCGGTGGGCAGCTGCAACGCGTACTATTTGCCCGTCTGTTGGTCCAGCAAGCGCCACTGATTTTACTGGATGAGCCCTTCACCGGCATCGATGCGGCAACCACTCAACTTTTGCTGCAGGTCATTGCGCAGTTACACCGGCAGGGAAGAACGGTGATTGCCGTATTGCACGATATGTCTACCGTAGCCAACCATTTCCCCGAAGCGCTGTTGCTTACCACCGAACGCTGCCATTGGGATAACGCTGAGCGCGTGTTAGCGCATTATTCGACGGCGGCTAATCAGAGGGGGGCCGCGTAGTGACACTATTCCATCTGCTGCTCGATCCTTTTGTCTCTTTCGGATTTATGCGCCGTGCATTGGTTGCCTGCCTGGCAATATCGCTGAGCGCTGCACCACTAGGGGTGTTTTTATTGCTGCGCCGGATGAGCCTGGTGGGTGATGCGCTTTCTCATGCGGTATTACCCGGTGCAGCAATTGGCTATTTGATTTCAGGCATGTCGCTGGTAGCCATGGGCGTAGGGGGATTTATTGCCGGGCTGGCGGTAGCCATGCTGTCCGGGCTGGTGAGCCGCAAAACCCCGTTAAAAGAGGACGCCAGCTTTGCGGGTTTCTATCTGGGGTCGCTGGCGTTGGGCGTCACGCTGGTCTCTTTACGCGGATCGAGCGTTGATCTGCTGCACGTATTGTTTGGCTCGATCCTGGCGGTGGATGCGCAGGCGCTTGTTATGGTCGGCATTATCGCCAGTATTTCGCTGATGATGCTGGCAGTGCTGTATCGGGCTCTGGTGATTGAATCCTTTGACAACACTTTTTTACGCGTCAGTGCACCAGGCTCACTGGCGTGGATCCACGGGTTTTTTCTCGCCTTGGTGGTGATCAACCTGGTGGCCGGTTTTCAAATCCTTGGCACCCTGATGTCGGTGGGGCTGATGATGCTACCGGCGACCTGCGCCCGGTTCTGGGCGCGAGATTTGCCACAAACATTGGCCGTGGCGATGGGGATTGGGTTGCTCGCCAGCCTGGTTGGTCTGGAGTGGTCCTACTACGCTTCATTGCCCGCAGGCCCGGCGATTGTCCTCAGCGCCAGCGTGATGTTTTTAATTTCGATTTTGTTTGGGACGCGTGGCGGGATGTTGCGCCGTGCGCGTCATTGAGAAGTGCTATCTGCAAGGAGAAAACATGAAATCTTTACCCATAACGCTGGTGGCAGCTGCTCTGCTCGCCAGCCCGTTAGCGCAGGCGAAAACCGTTGAGGCCGTGGCCAGCTTTTCTATTCTTGGCGATATCGTCAAGCAGGTGGGGGGCGAACATGTGAAGGTCAGTACGCTGGTTGGCCCGGATGGCGATCCGCACAGTTTTGAGCCATCGCCGCAAGACAGCAAGCAACTGGCGCAGGCCGATGTGGTGTTTGTCAGCGGATTGGGGCTTGAAGGTTGGATGGATCGGTTGGTGAAGGCTTCCGGTTATCAGGGGCCGGTGATCACCGCATCCAAAGGGATCGACTCGCGCAGTATGGAAGAAGAGGGCAAACAGGTCACCGATCCACACGCCTGGAACAGCATGAACAATGGCGTGCAGTATGCGACCAACGTGATGAATGCGCTGATTGCTGCAGATCCTGAAGACGCCGCCTATTTCCGCCAACGTGGCGGTGAATATATTCAACAGCTTCAACAGCTCGATGGTTGGGCCAAAGCCCAGTTCGCGGCGGTGCCACAGCAAAAACGCAAGGTGCTGACCAGCCATGATGCTTTCGGCTATTTTGGTCAAGAGTACGGCGTCACCTTCCTTGCCCCGGTCGGTTTTTCTACCGAGGCTGAAGCCAGTGCCAGCGATGTCGCCGGGTTGATCAAGCAGATCAGGCAGGAAAAAGTCCATGCCTACTTTATTGAGAACCAAACGGATCCGCGTTTGGTGCGGCAGATCGCGGCGGCAACGGGGGCGAAAGCGGGAGGTGAGCTGTATCCTGAAGCACTATCCAAACCGCAAGGCCCGGCGGCCAGCTATGTGCAGGCATTCAAACACAACGTCGAGGCCATTGTTAGCAGCATGAAGTAGATTTTATGCCCACCGCGTGCGGTGGGCTTTTCTCTTTGCAGTGGCATTTGGCAATAAAAAAAGCCCCGTTGAGCAGCAACGGGGCTTTGGCTACTAATGACACTTTGGCTTAACGTTTCTTCTTACGTCCCTGTACCGCTTTAAAACGCGGGTTGGACTTACAAATTACAAAGATGCGGCCATGGCGGCGCACAACCTTGCAATCCGGATGGCGTTTCTTCGCCGAACGCAGTGAACTCAATACTTGCATCATCAACCCCGATTACTTTCTGCTGTTAACCAAATGGCCAAACCGCTGCTGGAAGCGCGCGGTACTGCCTTCTTTTGAGAACTCTTTCTGCTTGCCGGTGTAGTAAGGATGCGAAGCGGAAGAGACGTCTATGGTGACGTAGGGCCAGCTTTTACCCTCAAGCTCGATAGTGCGATCGGTTTTGATGGTCGACCCCACCTTGAAGTAGGTATCGGCGCTGAGATCGTGAAATACGACGGTACGGTAGTCTGGATGGATGCCTGTTTTCATGATGCTCTCAAATGTTATGTTATACTATAACAATTATTATGCACCTCTCTGGGATCGGGATCAACCCCCAAAATAGCGTTAATCAGAGTTGGACTTATTGGCTAAATGGCAGGCAAAAAAAAGGCCGCTTGCGCGGCCTTGGTTGTCAGCAGGAAAGCATCAGTGATGCTTAACCGGATGGGCGTGTTCCAGATCTTCAGTCTTTTTGCTGAAGCGGCGGCGAACCACCACGAAGAACACCGGTACAAAGAAGATTGCCAAGACGGTAGCTGTCACCATCCCGCCCATTACGCCGGTACCTACCGCGTTCTGAGCGCCAGAGCCTGCGCCGCTGCTGATAACCAGCGGCATAACCCCGAGGATAAAGGCCAGTGATGTCATCAGGATTGGACGCAGACGCATACGCACCGCTTCCAACGTTGATTCGATCAGCCCTTTACCTTCTTTATCCATCAGGTCCTTGGCGAATTCTACGATTAATATCGCGTTCTTCGCCGACAACCCAATGGTTGTCAACAGGCCTACCTGGAAGTAAACGTCGTTTTCCAGCCCGCGCATGGTCGCGGCCAACAGGGCACCGATGACGCCCAAAGGCACAACCAACATAACGGAGAACGGAATCGACCAGCTCTCATACAGAGCCGCCAGACACAGGAACACCACGATCAGTGAGATGGCGTACAGTGACGGAGCCTGGTTACCGGACAGACGCTCTTGATAGGACATACCGGTCCAGTCATAGCCGACGCCGTTTGGCAGTTTCGCCGCCAGCTCTTCCATCATGTCCATCGCTTCACCGGTACTCTTACCCGGTGCTGCCTGGCCGAGGATTTCCATCGATGGCAGGCCGTTGTAACGTTCCAGACGCGGTGAACCATATTCCCATTTCGCCGTGGCGAAGGAGGAGAACGGTACCATCTGCCCGGTGCTACCACGAACAAACCAGTTATCAATATCATTCGGCAGCATACGGAACGGGGCATCAGCCTGTACGTAAACCTTCTTCACACGACCGCGGTCGATAAAGTCGTTCACATACGAGCCACCCAGCGCAGTGCCGATGGTGGTATTAATATCGCTCAGGGAAACACCCAGCGTCTGTGCTTTCTCCTGATCGATGATCAGTTTGAACTGAGGCGTGTCTTCCAAGCCGTTCGGGCGCACGCCGACCAGCAAATCAGGATGCTCTGCTGCCATGCCCAACAGCTGGTTACGTGCTGCTGTCAGTTTTTCATGACCCAGGTTAGCCTGATCGATCAACTGGAAGTCGAAGCCGGTCGCCGTCCCCAGTTCCACAATCGCTGGCAGGTTAAAGGCAAATACCAAGCCGTCTTTAATCTGCGAGAAAGCTCCCATTGCACGGGCAGCAATTGCCGGCACCTTGTTCTCTTCACCTTTACGCTCAGACCAGTCTTTCAGGCTGACAAACGCCAAACCGGTGTTCTGACCCTGGCCGCTGAAGCCGAAACCATTAACGGTGAACACCGAGTTAATGTTGTCGCCTTCTTTCTCGTGGTAGTAGCGGTTAACTTCGTCCAGGACTTTCTGGGTACGTTCCTGAGTGGCACCCGCTGGCATTTGCACCATGGTCAGCAGGATGCCCTGATCTTCGTCCGGCAGGAACGAGGAAGGCAAGCGCATGAACAGTACTGCCATACCAACCACGATCAGCAGGTAGATCACCAGATAACGCCCGGTGCTACGCAGAATGTTCGCTACGCTATCGGTATAGTGATGGGTGCTCTTCTCAAACAGGCGGTTGAACCAGCCAAAGAAGCCGGTCTTGATGCCGTGATCGCCTTTCGGGATCGGTTTGAGCATGGTGGCACACAGCGCAGGCGTCAGGATCAACGCGACCAATACCGACAGCACCATGGCGGAAACGATGGTAATCGAGAACTGGCGATAGATTGCCCCGGTTGACCCACCGAAGAAGGCCATCGGGATAAATACCGCTGACAGCACCATGGCGATACCCACCAATGCGCCCTGGATCTGTTCCATCGATTTCTTGGTGGCTTCTTTTGGCGGCAGGCCTTCTTCGGCCATGACACGCTCAACGTTTTCTACCACCACGATGGCGTCATCCACCAGCAGGCCTATTGCCAACACCATGCCGAACATCGTCAGGGTGTTTATCGAGAAGCCAAACATTGCCAGGATGGCGAACGTCCCCAGCAATACTACCGGCACGGCGATCGTTGGGATCAGCGTAGCGCGGAAGTTCTGCAGGAACAGATACATCACCAGGAACACCAGGATGATCGCTTCAATCAGGGTTTTTACCACTTCGTTAATGGAAATCTTAACGAACGGCGTGGTGTCATAAGGGTAAACAACTTTCAGACTTGCAGGGAAGAACGGTTCCAGTTTGGCCAGTTCTGCCTTGACTTCTGACGCCGTGTTCAGGGCGTTGGCACCGGTTGCCAGCTTGATACCGATACCGGCAGCAGGCTTACCGTTATAACGAGCAATAACGTTGTAGCTTTCACCGCCCAGTTCAACTTTGGCCACATCACTCAGACGCACCTGCGAACCGTCCGGGTTGACTTTCAGCTGGATCTTGCTGAATTCTTCCGGCGAGGTCAGGCGGGTTTGCGCGATGATCGAGGCGTTCAACTGTTGGCCTTTCACCGGGGGAGTCCCACCGAGCTGGCCTGCAGCAACCTGGTTGTTCTGAACCTTGATCGCAGCGATAACATCGCCCGGGGTCAGTTGGTAGTTGTTCAGTTTGTTGGGATCAAGCCAGATACGCATCGCGTACTGGGCACCGAACAGTTGAACGTCACCCACACCAGAGGTACGGCTGATAGGATCCTTGATGTTGGAACCTACATAGTCCGCGATATCCTCTTGCGTCATGCTGCCATCTTCGGAAATAAAGCCCGCTACCATCAGGAAGCTGCTGCTTGATTTCTCAACGCTAACGCCTTGTTGCTGTACTTCTTGTGGCAGCAGCGGCATTGCCAGTTGCAGCTTGTTCTGTACCTGTACCTGAGCGATATCAGGGTCGGTACCAGAGTTGAAGGTCAACGTAATCTGGACGTTACCGGACGAATCACTGTTGGAGGACATGTACAGCAGGTTATCGATACCGTTCATATTCTGTTCGATAACCTGCGTCACGGTATCCTGCACCGTTTTGGCGTCAGCGCCCGGGTAGTTGGCGGCGATCGTGACTGCTGGTGGCGCAATGGTCGGATATTGCGCAATAGGCAGCTTCATGATCGACAAGATGCCCGCCAACATGATGATGATGGCGATTACCCATGCAAATATGGGGCGATCTATAAAGAACTTAGCCATGTATTACCGGCTCCTTTTTATGACTTCTTCTCGGGTTCAGACGCAGTCTGTGGCTTGCTATCAGCTTCTTGCGCTTTCACCTGAACGCCAGGCCTGATTTTTTGCAGGCCGGTGACAATCACGCGATCGCCCGGTTTCAAACCAGCCGTCACCAACCACTTGTCGCCAATCGCCTGCGCGGCGGTCAGCGTACGTACTTCCACTTTATCGTCCGCACCTACAACCATCGCGGTAGCTTCGCCACGCGGGTTACGGGTGACACCCTGTTGTGGAACCAGCAAGGCATCGGTACGTACGCCTTCGTCCAGACGGGCGCGTACGAACATACCTGGCAGCAAGGCATCGTTCGGGTTAGGGAAAATGGCACGAATAGTGATGGAACCGGTGGTTTCATCCACGGTCACGTCAGAGAATTCCAACGAACCTTCTTGTGCATATTCCTGGCCGTTTTCCAATAGCAGCTTCACTTTGGCCTTGCCGTTTTCCTGTTTCAGGGTGCCGTTAGCCAATTCCTGTTTCAGGCGCAGATAGTCATTGCTTGACTGGGTCACGTCGACATACATCGGATCCAGTTGTTGCACGGTAGACAGCGCATTGGCCTGACCGGAAGTCACCAGTGCCCCTTCGGTTACCGATGAAAGGCCGATACGACCAGAGATTGGGGAAGTCACTTTGGTGTAAGCCAGGTTGATACGGGCGGTTTCCACGGCGGCCTTGGCAGCGACCACGGAAGCGTTAGCCTGCATCAGGGTAGAGTTGGCATTATCGAAGTCTTGCTTACTGATGTAGCTGGTACCCAGTAAAGGCTTGTAACGGTTGACTGTCAGACGCGCGATTTCTGCTGCGGCCTGGGCTTTGGCCAGGTCGCCTTTGGCACTGTCATAAGCGGCTTGATAGGTCGCTGGATCGATTTGATACAGTGAAACACCCGCCTTGATGTCGCTGCCTTCAGTAAAGTTGCGTTTCAGGATGATGCCACTAACCTGAGGGCGAACTTCGGCGATGCGGTATGCTGCGGTACGACCAGGAAGATCGGTAGTAATATTGAGAGGTTCAGCTTTCAGCGTCACCACACCTACGGCAGGAGCCGGGTGTTGGGCCTGTTGCTGGGTTTCTTTATCATTACATCCTGTAAGCACTAAGCTGCCTGAAAGCATCAGAACTGCCGCCAGAGGCGTTAACCCTCTGTTTTTGTTCATAGAAAAACCTCAAGTGTCCGATTTCAAATTGATCAATGGATCACAAGCTTTAAAACCCATTGCTGCGTTAATTTTATCTGCGTGCTATGGTACATACATTCGCGAATGTATGTAAATCACACTCCCTGTAAAAAACAACAGCATGGCACGAAAAACCAAACAGCAGGCGCAAGAAACACGACAGCAGATCCTTGACGCTGCGGTGAGGGAATTCTCTGAACGTGGCGTATCAGCAACCTCACTGACAGATATCGCCACCGCTGCAGGGGTGACACGTGGTGCAATTTACTGGCACTTCAAGAACAAGGTAGACCTGTTTAATGAAGTTTGGGAGCTCTCAGAATCGAAAATAGGCGATCTGGAGTTAGAGTATCAGGCAAAGTATCCCGATAATCCACTGCGTATTTTAAGAGAAATTCTGATTTATATTCTGACCGCTACGGTAGATGACTGTCGGCGCCGGGCATTGATGGAGATCGTGTTCCATAAGTGCGAATTTATCGGCGAAATGATGCCGTTACATGACGCTCGCAAGGTGCTTTACCTTGAAGGTTATGATCGTATCGAACGCGTTTTACGCAATAGCATGGATCAGGGGCAACTCCCAGCCGATCTGCATACCCGCCGGGCCGCAATCATCCTGCGTGCTTACATCACCGGCCTGATGGAGAACTGGCTGTTTATGCCGGAAAGCTTTGATCTCAAAGCCGAGGCGAGTATCTTGGTCGACAGCTTCCTCGAAATGGCGCAGCTTAGCCCTTCTTTACGTGTGAACGCGCCAGTCCTGTAGACCTCGATAAGGAGAATCCCAATGTCATCTCTGTTACTGATTGCCAACGGTGCGGCTTATGGCCAGGAGTCGTTATTCAATGCGCTACGTCTGGCGATCACCCTGAAAGAACAGCAGCCCGAGCTGCAGTTGAAACTGTTTCTGATGTCCGATGCGGTCGTGGCGGGCATAGCCGGGCAGCAGCCGCGTGAAGGCTATCATTTGCAGCAGATGCTGGAGATTCTGACGGCGCAGCAGGTGCCGGTCAAACTGTGCAAAACCTGTGCCGATGCCCGTGGCGTCAGCCAACTGAAGCTGGCCGATGGCGTAGAAATTGGCACGCTGGTGGAATTGGCCCAGTGGACGCTGGCGGCGGAGAAAGTGCTGACTTTCTGAGTCCCTGGCGATTCATGTCCTGCAATGCTTTTCTTATTCATCGCCGACCTGCGATCGTGATAACCTTGACGCTTGATTGTTAAACCGACGCTAAATCATGAGTCGCAGGCGTATTCTCCCCGTAGTCCAAACTGTTTCCTTGTCTTACGCGGCGGATAAATTCCGCATTATTACGCTATGGTTTTTGTTGTTGGCGGCGCTGGTTCTGCCTTTGGGCGCGTTCGCGGCACAGAGCGGCGACCTCCCTGCGCGCAGTGACATTCAGAGCCAGATAGAGGCGCTGAACAAGCAAAAAAACCTGACGCCGGTTGAAAAACTATCCCTGCAGGATTTAACCCGCACGATGGAGTTGCTGGACGGCCTCGATCGCACCAAGCAAGAGCTCAATCAGCTTAAACAGCAGGTTCAGCAGGCACCGGCCAAATTACAGCAGGTCACGCGCGATCTGGAATCGCTGAAGAACCCGGCTGATGAAGCGGTGACGCGAGCCGAACTGTTGCCGCTGTCCCTGCGTCAGTTGGAAAGCCGCCTGTACCAAACGTTGGACGAACTGCAGGACACGCAAGAAAGCCTCTCCACCTACAACAGCCAACTCATCTCATTACAGACCCAGCCCGAACGTGTGCAAAGTAGTATGTACACCGCCTCCCAGCGCCTGCAGGAAATCCGTAATCTCCTTAGCGATCGCGCGCCGGGGCAAGAGGTGTTACGCAACACCCAACAGGTCATGCTTACTACGGAGCAGGTGTTGCTGAATGACGAGATAGACCTGCAACGAAGAAGGTTGGAGGCTAATACCACGCTACAGGATCTGCTCCAGAAGCAGCGCGATTACACCACTATGAACATCGACGCCCTGGATCGTCGGGTGCAGGTATTACAGGATGTGGTAAATAGCAAACGGCTGACGCTGTCGGAAAAAACGGCGAAAGAGGCGCAGAATCCGGAGGATGCCAGCGATATCCAGAGCGACAAGCTGGTGAGCAAAGAGCTGAACATCAACCGTCAAATCAGCCAGCGGCTGATCACCGCCACGCAAGAGAGTAATACCCTGTTCCAGCAAAATATTCAGGTGAAAAACTGGCTCGATCGCGGCCTGCAATCGGAACAAAACCTGAAAGAGCAGATCCAGGTGTTGAAGGGGAGCCTGGTGCTGTCGCGCATTCTTTATCAGCAGCAGCAAAACCTGCCGCCGGGTACATTGGTAGCGGATATGAGTACTCATATTGCGGACTTACGGTTGGAGCAGTTTGAGATCAACCAGCAGCGCGATGAGTTGTTCAAGGGCGATGACTTCATCAACAAACTGGTGGCGGACAGTAAGGAAAAGGCCAACGGTGACGTGCTTGACGCCTTGAATGAAATTGTCGATATGCGTCGTGAGCTGCTCGATCAACTGAATAAACAGCTCAATAACCAACTGTCGTTGGCTATCAACCTGCAGATTAATCAGCAGCAACTGACCAGCGTCTATAGCTCGGTACAGGACACGCTGACCCAGCAGATTTTCTGGGTTAACAGCAACAAACCTATCGATTTCGCCTGGCTCAAGGGGCTGCCCGGCGCGGTGAAAGAACAACTGGCTGGGCTGGATTTTAAATTCGAACCCGGGCAGTTGCTGTTAGGCGGGCTGCATGCCCTGGTGTTCCTGATCCCATTGCTGGTAGTGATTGGCCTACTGCGCTGGCGCTACCGCCTGATTGACAGGCATCTGCAAAAGCTTGCCAATGACGTCGGCCAGCTAAAGCGCGATAGCCAACTGCATACGCCGAAAGCCATTCTGCTCACCTTATTAAAGGTGTTACCGGGTTCTTTACTGCTGCTCGGTGCCGGGTTCTGGTTCTATCGGGCCGATTTCAGCATCAGCGACTTTATCTGGGCCTTGTCACAACAGCTGGCGCTGTTCTGGCTGGTGTTTGGCTTCACTTTCCGCATGCTGGCTCCGGGGGGTATTTCGCAGCGGCATTTTAATATCCCGGCCGATCGCTGTGCGCACTATCGCCGCCAGACCCTCAGGTTGGGGCTGGCCCTGTTACCGCTGATCTTCTGGTCAGTGCTGGGAGAAAAAGCACCGCTGAGATTGGTCGAAGATGTTATTGGCCAGGTGGTGGTGATCCTGACATTGGCGCTATTAGCGGTGCTGGTGTTCCCCATCTGCCGCGACCATTGGCGTGAAAAAGACTCCCATAAGGTGCGGTTGCTGATGGTCACCGCGCTGGCTGCCACACCGGTGATCCTGCTAGGGCTGATGTTTGCCGGTTACTTCTATACCACGTTACGTTTGGCTGGCCGTTGGATCGATAGCCTGTATCTGTACTTCCTGTGGAATATCGTTTATCTGGCAGCGATCCGTGGCCTGAGCGTCGCAGCTCGTCGGTTGGCCTATCGCCGTGCCCTGGCGCGCCGCCAAAACCAGGCCAAAGAGAAAGAGGGAGCCGAAGGCAACGAGCCGGTAGAGGAACCCCCTCTGGCGCTGGATCAAATCAACCAGCAGTCGCTGCGTTTGACCACCATGGTGTTGTTTCTGATCTTCGCCAGTGCGTTTTATGCGATATGGTCGGATCTGGTAACGGTGATCTCTTACCTCGACAGCGTTACCCTATGGCATTACTCCAGCAGTGTGGCGGGCAGTGTGATACCGCAGGCGGTAACGCTGGGCAATATGATGGTGGCCGTCCTGGCGGTGATCGTCGCTTATGTCATGACGCGTAACCTGCCGGGTTTACTGGAAGTGCTGGTGTTATCCCGCCTGCAGTTGCGGCAGGGGGCGTCTTACGCCATCACCACCATTCTGACCTATCTGATCACGGCGGTGGGGACCATCACTGCGTTAGGATCGCTGGGCGTCTCTTGGGACAAACTCCAGTGGCTGGTGGCGGCGCTGTCGGTAGGTTTGGGCTTCGGTTTACAGGAAATTTTTGCCAACTTTGTTTCCGGCCTGATCATCCTGTTTGAACGCCCGGTGCGGATCGGCGATACCATCACCATCGGCACGTACTCCGGGACGGTCAGCAAGATCCGTATTCGCGCCACCACCATTACGGACTTTGATCGCAAAGAAGTGATCATCCCTAACAAAGCGTTTGTCACCGAGCGGCTGATTAACTGGTCACTGTCAGACACCATTACCCGCGTGCTGATTAAAGTGGGGGTGGCCTATGGCTCCGATCTGGACAAGGTCAAGGCGGTGCTGTTGCAAGCCGCGCATGAAAACCCGCGCGTGATGACGGATCCTGAGCCGATGGTCTTTTTCCTCAACTTTGGCGCAAGCACGCTGGATCATGAGCTGCGGTTATACGTGCGTGAGCTGCGCGATCGTAGCTATACCGTGGATGAACTGAACCGGGCGATTGACCGCCTATGCCGTGAGAACGACATTAATATCGCCTTCAACCAGTTGGAAGTGTATCTGCATAATCAGCAGGGCAACGAAGTGCAGGAGGTCAAGCGGACGCAGGTTCCAGGCATCGGTGATCAACCCGCGGTGTAGGAACCTGACAAGAACGCTAGCGGGCCATGATCATTGGCCCGCGGGCAAATATGGTGAGGTGATGCCCGCACGCTGCATCTTTTCCTGATAGTCTTTTCTGACGATATCCAGCGCGGCCAGCGCCGTTGCCGGATCGATCTCGTTGCATTCCAGCAGGTAAATCAAGTCTACCGCCAGTTGTAATTCTGGGGAGGCATTCTCTAGCGACATAAGTCCAACGTTTGTGTTAGTAAAGGGTTCTTCCCGTGTTTTAAACGCGGGAGAGACGGGATTGTGCTTTGGCTGAGTATAGTGAACCTGGCGCGGGGAGGGGAATAATCATTAAAATAATGTGACAAATATTCAAAAACCGTTTTCTTTTCTCTCGATACTGCGCTCTATGCGCGCCAACGCTTGCCGACAACGCACTAATCTGCCCTCGAATGCGGCCAGTTCCTGTTGTAATTTCTTCTGCGCGGCGAAGGTGGTCTGTTGCCCTAACAGACTTTCACGGTCCTGGATCATGGCGATCAGGCGGCGTTCATAATCCTGATGTTCGGCGAGCTTATGGTACAAATCGACCACCGCCACTTCCTTTGGCTGATTTTTACGCCGTATTGTCTGGGTCGCCATCTCGCGTTGTAACGCGGTGAGCTGTGCCACCAGCTTTTCTGCCAGAAAGGCGACGTGAGCGGTACGGTTGTCTTTTACCGCCGTTTGTAGCTGGGCAAAGTTCTTTTGTATCTCGGCCAGATAATCTCGTAACCGCGTGCCGTGGTTGGAGAACAGGGCAACGTCAAACCGCGCCTGCGAGATAGGGGTATCACCTCGCGGTTGGATTTCGCTGGCCAGGGCGGCGATCTGTTGTTCAAGCGCCTGTAATAAGCGGTGCGTAGTCACGTGAGATCCTTCGATAAGGCAGTAAGTGCCTAAGCTTGCCCGTGAAAGGGCGATCAGACAAGCTCCGGATGGATAAAGCCGCCAACTGGCAGCATTATGGCCAAGGATGCTACAGTAAACGGGCCATCATGATAGGTAAGGACAGGCATGACTCGTTGGTTGTTGATTATACTGGGTTGGTTAGCCGTGGTGCTGGCAACGTTGGGCGTGGTGCTGCCACTGCTGCCAACGACCCCATTTCTGTTGCTGGCTGCCTGGTGCTTTGCACGTTCTTCACCGCGTTTTCATCATTGGTTGCTGTATCGCTCCTGGTTCGGTTCTTATTTGCGCCATTGGCAACAGCATAAGGCGTTACCGCCTGGAGCCAAGTGGAAAGCGGTGCTGGTTATTGTAGTGACGTTTGCCGCTTCCCTCTGGTTGGTGAACCTTTGGTGGGTGCGAGGTGTACTGCTGGCGATCCTGGTTATTTTGCTGGCTTTTATGCTCCGGCTGCCAGTTATTGACCTGCCGCAACAAAAACAGCGCTGATCGTGCGGCGTCAGTTGCATTTATCCGCCTTTTTGCATAGATTTGGGCGTTTTCGTGCGCAGGTTTCCTCCCGACGTTTTTTTGTTCAAAGCGTGGTGATTGAAGGCCTGTGTGGAAGTTATCAGGTAGTTTTATCAGGCAATAACTATGACCGCGACTGCGCAACAGCTTCAGTATATTAGAGACAGTATCAAAACCATTCCCGACTATCCGAAGCCGGGTATTCTGTTCCGTGATGTGACCAGCCTGTTGGAAAACCCGCTGGCGTATGCTTCCAGTATTGAACTGCTGGTCGAACGTTACCGCGATACGGGCGTCACCAAGGTGGTGGGTACTGAAGCGCGTGGTTTCCTGTTCGGCGCACCGGTGGCGTTGGCGCTGGGCGTTGGCTTTGTGCCGGTACGCAAACCGGGCAAATTGCCGCGTGCGACGCTGAGCGAAAGTTATGAGCTGGAATACGGCACCGACAAGCTGGAAATTCACACCGACGCTATTGTTGCTGGCGACAAAGTCCTGGTCGTTGACGATCTGCTGGCCACCGGTGGCACGATCGAAGCCACCGCCACGCTGATCCGCCGTTTGGGTGGTGAAGTGACAGATGCGGCATTTATTATCAATCTGCCGGACCTCGGGGGCGAAACGCGCCTGAATAATCTGGGTATTAATTGCTACTGCCTGCTCGACTTCGCCGGGCATTGATACCTTCGATAGACAACCCCGTGGTTCGCTGCGGGGTTGACGTATAACAGACACATCCCCGCGCGCTCTACTGCCTTCTATCCTCATAATTTCCTTACTGAAAACGCCAATATTTTGGCTCGCGACAACATTTTAACCTGCGGCTTCATATGATAAGGTTCATTCAGGTTTGGTTGAAAAGCGAGCGATTATGAAAAAAAACAGCAAACTCAATTTACACGATGCGGTATTCAAACAGTTTCTAATGCACCCAGGGACAGCACAGGATTTCCTCGAAATCCATCTGCCAGCAGAACTACGTAAGATTTGCGACCTCAGCACTCTGAAGCTTGAATCCGGTTCTTTTGTTGAGGACGATCTACGACAGTATTTCAGTGATGTTCTCTATAGCCTGAAAACGACGGCGGGTTATGGGTACATTCATGTACTTATCGAACATCAGTCAACGCCAGATCAACATATGGCCTTCAGGCTGCTGCGTTATTCCATCGCCGCCATGCAGCGTCATCTTGTGGCCGGGCACAAAAAGCTACCACTGGTTATTCCTATACTGTTCTACGCTGGCAAACGTAGCCCGTACCCGTATTCAACCAATTGGTTGCAGGAGTTTGACGCTCCTGAGCTGGCGAAAAAACTCTACGGTGCTGATTTTCCTGTGGTGGATGTCACCGTTATTCCCGATGATGAAATTATGAATCACCGCAGCATGGCCGCACTGACGCTGTTGCAGAAACATATCCACCAACGCGACATCACAGAACTGACCGACCGGCTAGCGACCATCCTGCTGGCGGGATATCTTTCTTCGCAACAGGTGATATCGTTGGTACACTATTTAGTACAGGCTGGCGAAACCGCTGACGCCGAAGCCTTTGTACGCGAGCTGGCACAACGAGTGCCCGAACACGGAGACGAACTAATGACTATCGCACAACAGCTGGAGCAGAAAGGCAGAATTGCAGGTCGAGAAGAGGGCCGAATTGCTGGGCTTGAAGAAGGACGTGAAGAAGGCCGCGAAGAAGGTGTTCTGCTAGGTAAGCTGGACGTCGCTCGTAGCCTACTCAAAATGGGCATGGCTCGTGAGGCCGTGCTTGAGGCAACGGGTTTGACCGAAGACGAGCTGGCCCAGATTCGTCACTAAAACTTTAACGGCTGGCGTTCGTTGGCCGTTTCAACTCGATAGCTCTTCCCTGTCAAACACAGTATAAATTCTTTCAGGTGGTTAACCTTCGCCAAGGTGTTTTCCTGTCATTGACTGGCCACCAAGCTCGCGTCTGGCAGGCATGATGCAAAGTTATAGGAATGACGGCGGGCGTACTGTTACACTAAAGTGTGAGTGTCCATCGGACGATAAAGGGTATCGGTTCAACCTCGGTACCCAGCAGGCTGCTCACATGGCAATGTCCTCGACGTTGTGATGTACTACTTGGGTTGAAATTACTCCATAAATCAGTGATGAAGTCTTAATGAGCTATCAGGTTCTTGCCCGTAAGTGGCGCCCCCAAACGTTTGCAGAGGTTGTCGGACAAGAGCATGTCCTGACGGCGCTGGCTAATGGCCTCTCTCTGGGGCGGATCCATCACGCCTATCTGTTCTCCGGCACGCGCGGCGTGGGTAAAACCACCATTGCGCGGCTGCTGGCCAAAGGTTTGAATTGCGAAACAGGCATCACCGCGACGCCCTGTGGCCAATGTGATAACTGCCGTGAGATTGAGCAGGGGCGCTTTGTCGATCTGATCGAGATCGATGCCGCCTCCAGAACCAAAGTGGAAGATACTCGCGATCTGCTCGATAACGTGCAATACGCCCCGGCGCGTGGCCGTTTCAAGGTTTACCTGATCGATGAAGTCCACATGCTCTCGCGCCACAGCTTCAATGCGTTGCTGAAAACGCTGGAAGAGCCGCCTGCACACGTCAAGTTCCTGCTGGCGACCACCGATCCGCAGAAGCTGCCGGTCACTATTCTTTCCCGCTGCCTGCAATTCCATCTTAAAGCAATGGACGTGGAACAAATCCGCACCCAGTTGGAAACCGTCTTGCTGGCAGAGCACATCACCAGCGATGCCCGCGCGTTGCAACTGCTGGCGCGCGCCGCAGATGGCAGTATGCGTGATGCCCTCAGCCTGACCGACCAGGCGATTGCCATGGGGCAAGGGCAGGTGACGACCGACACCGTCAGCCAGATGCTGGGGACGTTGGATGATGAGCAGCCGCTGGCCATCCTGGAAGCCCTGGTGAGTGCCGACGGCGAAAAAGTGATGGCGCAGGTCGCCCAGGCGGCGTCACGCGGCGTGGATTGGGAAAACCTGCTGGTGGAAACGCTGGCGCTGCTGCACCGCATTGCGATGGTGCAGTTGCTACCCGCGGTGCTGGACAACCATTACGCTGCGATTGAGCAGCGGTTACGTGAGCTGGCGCGCACCCTGCCGCCAACGGACGTACAGCTTTATTATCAAACCTTGCTGGTTGGCCGCAAAGAGTTGGCCTTTGCCCCGGATCGCCGTATGGGCGTTGAGATGACCCTGCTGCGCGCGCTGGCGTTTCACCCCAAAGCGGTGATCCCAGAGCCGGTGGCCATGGTGCAGACCGCGCCCGCACAGCCGCAGGGGAATATGGCCGTTGCGCCACCTTCACCCTATCCGGATGTTCCTCCTCCCTTAGGGCAGGCTGCGCCGCCGCAGAATACTCAACCAACAAATTTACCGGATGCTACCGCGCAGCTACTTAAAGCGCGAACCCAGTTGCTGCGGCAACAGGGGGCATCCACCGCAAAAAAGAATGAGCCGGCGGCGCCAGGAATAGCGCGGCCGGCTAACTCGGCACTAGAGCGTTTAGCCTCGGTAACCGAACGCAGCCAGAAGCGTCAGGCCGAAAAGATCGTGACGGAGAAGCCGGCCAAGCCGGAGGCCTATCGCTGGCGTGCGCTTACCGAACCTGAAGCCGCGCCGGAACCGCTGGCCACGCCAAAAGCGTTGCGTACGGCGCTTGAACATGAAAAAACGCCTGAGCTGTCGGCTAAACTGGTGGTTGAGTCCATCGAGCGCGATCCTTGGGCGGCAGAGATCGACCAGCTAAAAATACCGAAACTGGTGCAGCAACTGGCGTTAAACGCCTTTAAGCAGCAGTTGGCTCCGGACAGCATTTGTCTCCACCTGCGGTCTTCGCAGCGTCATCTGAATTCGCCTTCGGCGCAGAAGACGCTGGCGCAGGCACTCAGTGAGTTACATGGCCGCACGGTTGAACTCAGCGTGGTGGAAGACGATAATCCGGCGGAGCGGACTCCGCTGGAGTGGCGGCAAGCCATTTATGAAGAAAAACTGGCACAGGCTCGCCAGTCCATCGTTGCGGATACCAATATCCAGACCCTGCGTCGGTTCTTCGATGCAGATCTGGATGAAGAGAGTATTCGCCCTATTTAACGCGGCGCACAGTGCGCGGCCAATGCTATGAGAGACGACTATGTTTGGTAAAGGCGGTATGGGTAACTTGATGAAGCAAGCCCAGCAAATGCAAGAAAAGATGCAGCAGATGCAGGAAGAAATTGCCAAATTGGAAGTGACTGGTGAATCCGGCGCAGGCCTGGTGAAAGTGACCATCAACGGTGCGCATAACTGCCGCCGGGTAGAAATCGACCCAAGCCTGATGGAAGACGACAAAGAGATGCTGGAAGATCTGATCGCTGCCGCTTTCAATGACGCAGCACGTCGCATCGAAGAAACCCAGAAAGAGAAGATGGCGTCGGTTTCCAGCGGGATGCAGTTGCCGCCAGGCTTTAAGATGCCGTTCTGATGCAAACCAGCCCGCTCCTTGAATCATTGATGGAGGCACTGCGCTGCCTGCCGGGCGTTGGCCCGAAGTCGGCGCAGCGTATGGCGTTCCAACTGCTGCAGCGCGATCGCAGCGGCGGGATGCGGCTGGCACAGGCGCTGACCCGTGCCATGTCCGAGATCGGCCATTGTGCCGATTGCCGTACCTTCACCGAGCAGGATACCTGCACCATTTGCAATAATGTGCGCCGCCAGCAAAACGGCCAGATTTGCGTAGTGGAGAGCCCGGCGGATATTCACGCCATCGAGCAGACCGGCCAGTTTGCCGGGCGCTACTTTGTGCTGATGGGCCATCTGTCACCGTTAGACGGCATCGGCCCTGGCGATATCGGCCTGGATCGGCTGGAGCAACGGCTGGAGAAGGAAACCATCACCGAAGTGATCCTGGCCACCAACCCTACGGTGGAAGGGGACGCCACGGCCAACTACATCGCCGAGATGTGTGGCCAGTATGGCGTGCTTGCCAGCCGCATTGCCCACGGAGTTCCGGTAGGTGGTGAACTGGAAATGGTGGACGGCACCACGCTGTCACACTCCCTGGCCGGACGCCACGCGATCAAATTCTGATGATTCTGTACGGGGCAGCCCTCTGCCCCGTCATTCAGTTGACAAAAAATTCCCCCGCCAGCCGCTTGAAAAACCACAGAGTTAACCCCATCTGATCCTCATTGCATGATTTGGTCATTACTGTCTTTGAGGTAATCAATGAGTATGAAAGGTCAAGAAACCCGTGGGTTCCAGTCTGAAGTCAAACAACTGCTTCATTTGATGATCCATTCGCTGTACTCCAATAAAGAAATCTTCCTGCGTGAGCTGATCTCCAACGCCTCCGATGCGGCGGACAAGCTGCGTTTCCGCGCGCTTTCCAAACCGGAACTGTATGAAGGTGATGGCGAGCTGCGCGTGCGTCTGTCTTTCGACAAAGAGAAGCGTACTCTGACGATTGCCGATAACGGCATCGGTATGAGCCGCGAAGAAGTGATCGAAAACCTGGGGACGATTGCCAAGTCTGGTACCAAGGCCTTCCTGGAGTCTATCGGCTCCGACCAGGCGAAAGACAGCCAACTGATCGGTCAGTTCGGCGTGGGCTTCTACTCGGCGTTCATCGTGGCGGACAAAGTCACCGTACGCACCCGCGCGGCAGGTGCTGCGGAAGATCAAGGGGTGTACTGGGAGTCTGCCGGTGAAGGTGATTACACCATCGCCGATATCAGCAAGGCCGATCGCGGCAGCGAAATTACCCTGCACCTGCGTGAAGGCGAAGACGAATACCTCGACGGCTGGCGTCTGCGCTCGGTGATTGGCAAATATTCCGATCACATTGCGCTGCCGGTAGAGATCGAAACCAAGAATGAAGAAGACGGCACCGTCACCTGGGAGAAAATCAACAAGGCGCAAGCGTTGTGGACTCGCAGCAAAGCTGACGTGACCGAAGAAGAGTACAAAGAGTTCTACAAGCACATTGCCCATGACTTTACCGATCCGCTGAGCTGGAGCCACAACCGCGTGGAAGGTAAGCAGGAGTACACCAGCCTGCTGTACATCCCGGCCCAGGCGCCGTGGGATATGTGGAATCGTGATCACAAACACGGCCTGAAGCTATACGTTCAGCGCGTGTTTATCATGGATGACGCCGAGCAGTTCATGCCGAACTACCTGCGCTTTGTCCGCGGCCTGATCGATTCCAACGATCTGCCACTGAACGTTTCGCGCGAAATCCTGCAGGACAGCCGTGTTACCCAGAACCTGCGTGGCGCGCTGACCAAACGTGTGTTGCAGATGCTGGACAAGCTGGCCAAAGACGATGCGGAAGCCTACCAGAAGTTCTGGCAGCAATTCGGTATGGTACTGAAAGAAGGCCCAGCGGAGGATGGCGGCAACAAAGAGGCCATCGCCAAACTGCTGCGCTTTGCTTCTACGCACAATGACAGCTCGGCGCAAACCGTCTCGCTGGAAGAGTACGTTGGCCGCATGACCGAAGGCCAGGACAAGATTTACTACATCACCGCCGACAGTTATGCCGCCGCCAAGAGCAGCCCGCACCTGGAGCTGTTCCGCAAGAAAGGCATCGAAGTTCTGCTGCTGTCTGACCGTATCGACGAGTGGATGATGAGCTACCTGACCGAGTTTGACGGTAAGGTGTTCCAGTCGGTCAGCAAAGCGGATGAAGCGCTGGATAAACTGGCGGATGAAACCGAAGAGCAGAAAGAGGCCGAGAAGCAGCTGGAGCCGTTTATCGAGCGGGTCAAGACGCTGTTGGGTGAGCGCGTGAAGGACGTGCGTCTGACGCACCGCCTGACGGATACCCCGGCCATCGTTACCACCGATGCCGACGAGATGAGCACCCAGATGGCCAAACTGTTTGCCGCTGCGGGCCAAGCCGCGCCGGAAGTGAAGTATATCTTCGAGCTGAACCCAGAGCATGCGTTGGTCAAACGCGCATCCGATGTGGGCGATAACGAACAATTTGCCGAATGGATCGATCTGCTGTTGGATCAGGCCCTGCTGGCAGAGCGTGGGACGCTGGAAGATCCAAACCAGTTTATCCGCCGCATGAATAAGCTGTTGTCCGCTTAATCAGCAAAATACGCCCCAGACCCTAGGGTTTGGGGCGTAATCTCTTCTATTCCCGTCAAATTTTTCTCCTGCTTGCCTCGTTTCAGCCTGATCTTTCCGCAACCGATTTCCTCTCGCTACCTTGAGCCAACCCCCTCAGAAATGGTAAGGTTGAGTGTTTTCGAAATTTAATAAAAACTCAAACCCGATAGACTTCCGGCCGCGGCCCGAAGAATGAAGGGAAATACATAGCAAGGGGATTTACGCAATGCGTATCATTCTGCTGGGCGCTCCAGGCGCTGGTAAAGGCACTCAGGCTCAATTCATCATGGAGAAATACGGCATTCCGCAAATCTCCACGGGCGATATGTTGCGCGCAGCCGTTAAGGCCGGTTCTGAGCTGGGCAAAAAGGCGAAAGAAATCATGGACGCCGGCAAGCTGGTGACCGATGAGCTGGTTATTGCGCTGGTCAAAGAGCGTATTACCCAGGAAGACTGCCGTAACGGTTTCCTGCTGGACGGTTTCCCACGCACCATTCCACAGGCCGATGCGATGAAAGAAGCCGGCATTAAAGTGGATTACGTGCTGGAGTTCGACGTGCCGGACGAACTGATCGTCGATCGTATCGTTGGCCGCCGCGTGCATGCGCCATCTGGCCGCGTGTACCACATCAAATTCAATCCGCCGAAGGTAGAAGGGAAAGACGACGCCACCGGCGAAGAGCTGACCACCCGTAAAGACGATCAGGAAGAGACCGTGCGTAAGCGCCTGGTGGAATACCATCAGATGACCGCGCCGCTGGTGTCTTACTATCATAAAGAAGCCGAGGCGGGTAATACGTCTTACCACAAGATCGATGGCACCCGTAAGGTGACGGAAGTGAGCGCTGAGCTGGCGGCCATTCTGGGCTAATCGGTGTCAAGGCTGTAGAAAACGCTGGGCTTGCTGTTGCTGCCCGGCGTTTTTTTTTGCCGCTTCATGATAGCTTACAGGTGCCACCGTTTCGTTCGACAGGAAGAGCCGCATGCCCAGGCAGACAAATTTTTTGCAAGAAGCGACCGCGCGCCAGATCGTGCAACGTGCGATGAGCATCATTCACCATTCGGTCAACGTGATGGACAGCAACGGCGTCATCATTGCTTCCGGCAACGCCTCGCGCCTGTATCAGCGCCACGAAGGGGCGGTATTGGCCCTGACCGAAAACCGGGTGGTGGAGATAGATGAGGCCACGGCACAACATCTGAAGGGCGTGCAGCCCGGCATCAATCTGCCATTCAGTTTCCGCAATCAACTGGTGGGCGCGATTGGGGTTTCCGGCGATCCGGCCCAGGTGCGAGCCTATGGCGAACTGGTAAAAATGGCGGCGGAGCTGATGGTGGAACAGGCTGCGATGCTCGATCAACATCAGTGGGAAAAGCGTTACCGGGAAGAGCTGGCCAACCAACTGCTGCAAGGACACAGTGAACCCGGTTCGCGCGAGGCGATGGCGGCCTATTTAGAGCTGGATCTGCAACAGCCACGCATTGTCTGGCTGCTTGAGCTGTATGAGCCGCAGCCGCAGGTACTGAGAGGCTTGCTGGCAGAGCTGGAGATCACTCAGCGTGAGGCGCTTATCACCATGACCAGCTTTAATGAACTGGTGCTCTTGCGTCCGGCCTGTATGAAACAGGGAGTGTGGGATGTGCAGCAGGAGCGCAAGCTAGCCCAGCAGCTCCAGCATGAGATCCAGCAACGCTTTGGCCTGCGGTTGATCGTCGGTGGCTTTTACAGTGGTGAGGAAGGCGTCTACCGCTCTATCCAGACCGCAAGGGCAGTGCAAACCATGGCGCACCGTCTCAAACTGGTCCAGCATACGCTGTTTTATGATGACTATCCTCTGCCCTCGCTGCTGTGCGATTTAGGGGAGGATTGGCGAGCCCAGGAGCTTTCACGGCCCTGGCGGCAATTGAGCGCTCAGGATGAAAAAGGGATGCTGAGAAACACGCTGCGCCACTATTTCAATCAGAATTGTGACCAAACCAAGACTGCGGCACAGCTGCATATTCACGTTAACACCCTGCGTTACCGCCTACAGCGCGTAGAAAAAACGACTGGCCTGAAGATCAATCAATTGGCGGACGTCTTGCAACTGTATATCGGTATGTTGATGCAGGATTGAATTGTGTGAATGCACAAAATAACGTTATTTTTTACCCTTTTGTTTGTGTCTATCGCTAAAGAATTTCCGTTGTCGGCAAGGTATGGTATTCACTAACCGATGCAGTGGCATCCTCTGAAGATTAAGGCACTGTCGATGAACACCCTACAGAAAGTGGTAATTGCCCCCGACTCCTTTAAAGAGAGCCTGAGTGCTCAGGGTGTCGCAGAAGCGATCGAGCGTGGTTTCCGGCAAATCTATCCGCAGGCGCACTATGTGTTGCTGCCCATGGCGGACGGAGGCGAGGGCACCGTCGATGCGATGGTGGCCGCCACCGGTGGGGAAATCATCAATGTGCAGGTGAGCGGGCCGCAGGGTAAACCTACAGCAGCATTTTATGGTCTGCTCGGGGAAGGGAAAACCGCAGTTATCGAAATGGCGGCCGCGTCCGGGCTGCATCTGGTGGCGGGTGACGAACGCGATCCGTTAGTGACCACCAGCTTTGGTACCGGTGAGCTGATCCTGGCAGCACTGCAACGCGGTGTAGACTCGATCATCTTGGGGATCGGCGGCAGCGCAACCAATGATGGCGGGGCGGGCATGATGCAGGCGCTGGGCGCTAAGCTCCTCGACCACCACAATCAAGAATTACGGCCCGGTGGCGCGGCGTTGGCGCAACTGGCGCATATCGATCTCAGCCAACTGGATCCCCGCTTGCAGCAGGTGAAGATCACGGTAGCCTGCGACGTGGATAACCCGCTGTGTGGCGATCACGGGGCTTCAGCAATCTTCGGCCCACAAAAAGGGGCCACGCCGGAGAAGGTGCGGCAACTGGACAAGGCGCTGCACCATTACGGCACGCTCCTGGAGCAGAGCACCGGACGCAAGGTATTGCAGGTGCCTGGCTCGGGTGCTGCCGGGGGCATGGGAGCGGCATTGATCGGTTTTCTGGCAGCTGAGCTGCGGCCAGGCATCGAAATCGTAATCGAAACGCTGCATCTGGAAGACGCGGTACGTAATGCTGACCTGGTGATCACTGGCGAAGGGCGGCTCGACAGCCAGTCGATCCACGGCAAAACCCCAATCGGCGTTGCGCGGGTAGCCAAGCGCCACCAATTACCGGTGATTGCCATTGCCGGTAGCCTGTCAAAAGACTATCAGGTAGTGCATCAACACGGCATCGATGCCGCTTTCTCGGTGATCGACCGCATCGTGACGCTGCCAGAGGCGCTGGCGGACGCGGCCCATAACCTGGAAGTCACGGCGCGCAACGTGGCTGCCGTCTGGCAGTTGGCGCAAAAATAACCCCTTTTTACCTGTTACTGATATAGGTTCCGGTCCGGCGCTTTTCCGTTACAATAGGCCGCATGAGTGGCTGTTAATACGCTGAGAAATAACAGGGTATTTGCCGGGAAGGACAAGGGGATCGGAATGAAGCAAGAGAAACACGGGGTATTGCTGGTGAATCTGGGTACGCCAGAGGCACCTACCCCGCAGGCGGTAAAACGCTATCTGAAAGAATTTCTCAGTGACAACCGGGTGGTCGACACTGCGCCGCTGATCTGGTGGCCAATTCTTAATGGCATCATTCTGCCGATCCGTTCACCGCGTGTGGCAAAACTTTATCAATCCGTCTGGATGGACGAAGGTTCGCCGTTGCTGGTCTATAGCCGCCGCCAACAGCGGGAGCTGGCAGCGCGTATGCCGAATACCCCGGTGGAACTGGGCATGAGCTACGGGTCACCCAGTCTGGCACAGGCGATCGACAACCTATTGGCGCAGGGCGTGACCAATCTGGTGGTGTTGCCGCTGTATCCGCAATACTCGTGTTCGACCAGCGCCGCAGTCTGGGATGGTGTTGCACGGGTGCTGAAAGGCTATCGCCGCCTGCCATCGATCGGCTTTATCCGTGACTATGCCGAGCACCCAGCGTATATCCTGGCCTTGCAGCAAAGCGTTGAGCGGGCGTTCGCCGAACACGGTAAGCCCGACCGCCTGGTGATGTCGTTCCACGGGATTCCCAAACGCTACGCCACTCTGGGTGACGATTACCCGCAACGCTGCGAAGATACCTACCGCGCGCTGGCTGCGGCCATACCGCTGGCCCCAGATCGGGTGATGATGACCTATCAATCGCGCTTCGGTCGGGAGCCCTGGCTGACGCCGTACACTGATGAAACCCTGAAGAGTCTGCCAGCGCAAGGCGTGAAGCATATCCAACTGATCTGCCCCGGCTTTTCTGCGGATTGCCTCGAAACGCTGGAGGAGATCAAAGAGCAGAACCGCGAAATCTTCCTGGAGGCGGGGGGCGAGAAGTTTGAATACATACCGGCACTTAATGATGACGCCGCCCATATCGATATGATGCAACAGCTGGTGGGGCAACGGCTGTAAATCAGGCTCAGATCCCTACTGTAGGGGCGCTGCATGCTGCGCCAGTTCAGATATCAACGCGTTAGTTCGGGTGCCTCTACAAATTCGGTAACATTGCTACTTTGTCATCAGCCTCAGGCAGGAATGTGCTAACATTCCTGCCTGTTCACCGCAACTCACCGCCAATCACATGAAATTTCCTGGTAAACGTAAATCCAAACATTATTTTCCGGTTAACGCACGCGATCCGCTATTGCAGCAGACACAGCCTGAAAATGAAGTCAGTACCTCTTATGTCGTCGGTATCGATCAGACGCTGGTGGATATCGAAGCTAAAGTGGATGACGCGTTTGTCGAACGCTACGGCCTTAGCCTGGGCCATTCGCTGGTCATTGAAGACGATGTTGCCGAGGCGCTGTATCAGGAACTGAGCGACAATAACCTGATCACTCATCAATTTGCCGGTGGCACTATCGGTAACACCCTGCACAACTACTCGGTACTGGCGGACGATCGTTCCGTGCTGCTCGGCGTGATGTGCAGCAACGTCAAAATTGGCAGCTATGCCTATCGTTATCTGTGTAACACCTCCAGCCGTACCGATCTTAACTACCTGCAAGCGGTGGATGGGGCCATTGGCCGCTGTTTTACGCTGATTAGCGAGAGCGGCGAACGCACCTTTGCCATCAGCCCAGGGCAGATGAACCAGCTACGCCCGGAAAGCATTCCTGAAGAGGTGATCGCAGGGGCTGCCGCGTTGGTACTGACCTCCTATCTGGTGCGTTGCAAACCCGGTGAGCCGATGCCGGAAGCCACCATGCAGGCGATCGCGTTTGCCAAAAAGCATGATGTACCGGTAGTGCTGACGCTGGGCACCAAGTACGTTATTGCGGATAACCCGGTGTGGTGGCGTGATTTTCTCAGGGAACATGTTTCCATTCTGGCGATGAATGAAGATGAGGCGTTGGAACTCACTGGGTTGAGCGATCCGCTAATGGCCTCAGAGATGGCATTGGACTGGGTAGATTTGGTGCTGTGTACCGCTGGGCCCAACGGCCTGTATATGGCGGGTTACACCGAAGAGGCCAACAAGCGTGAGACCCAGCATCCGCTGTTACCGGGCCATATCGCCGAGTTTAACCGCTTCGAATTCAGCCGTGCGATGCGCCGTGCAAGCTGTGAAAACGCACTCAAGGTCTATTCGCATATCGCCCCGTATATGGGCGGCCCGGAAAAGATCATGAATACCAACGGTGCGGGCGACGGTGCGCTGTCTGCTCTGCTGCACGATATTGCTGCTAACGGCTATCACCGCAACAACGTGCCAAACTCCAGCAAGCATGTGCGTAGCTACCTGACCTATTCGTCTTTGGCACAGGTATGTAAATACGCCAATCGCGTTAGCTATCAGGTGCTTAACCAGCACTCGCCACGTTTGACCCGTGGGTTGCCGGAGCGGGAAGACAGCCTGGAAGAGTCTTACTGGGAACGGTAACGAGTAGCGGATAGGGGCTTAATACTAGCCAGTCGAGTCTGATTTTCCCCTCACCCCGACCCTCTCCCACAGGGAGAGGGGCTGCTACAGCGACGTAGTCAGGTATAGTGAACGCTCTGTTTCCCACCACAAAAAGGGGGATTCAGTGCGAAGGTCAGGTAGGTTTCTGTAATTGATCGCGAACTCGATCGGTCCCCTCTCCCTGTGGGAGAGGG
>NZ_JBLJAK010000029.1:0-65166 GCF_047530105.1 Serratia sp. T13T92
TTTGCCTGGCGGCAATAGCGCGGTGGTCCCACCTGACCCCATGCCGAACTCAGAAGTGAAACGCCGTAGCGCCGATGGTAGTGTGGGGTCTCCCCATGCGAGAGTAGGACACTGCCAGGCATCAAATTAGTGTGCTGATATGGCTCAGTTGGTAGAGCGCACCCTTGGTAAGGGTGAGGTCCCCAGTTCGACTCTGGGTATCAGCACCACTTTATTTAAGTGGTTTAGAAGTTCGGCAGAAAGAAAAGAATCAAAAGAATTTGCTTGGCGGCAATAGCGCGGTGGTCCCACCTGACCCCATGCCGAACTCAGAAGTGAAACGCCGTAGCGCCGATGGTAGTGTGGGGTCTCCCCATGCGAGAGTAGGACACTGCCAAGCATCAATTAAGCCGAGAGGCCATCCGAAAGGATGGCCTTTTTGCTTTTCTACGGTTTGAAATTCCGCATGCTGACAAACGTCCAATAGCCTCTACCTAGGTAGAGGGCGCTGCCGTTAATCGAATCCTCTAATAAAGTACCCTATTTTTAAGTCCATAAAGCCTGGCGATGAAACATTTTCACCTTCCCGTTGAATCCTCGACATGTCGCTAAAAAAGCGTTATCTTCGGGCATCTAGAAGTCTAAACGTATAAACGGATGTGTGAGGGGTAAGCAATGCCGATTCGTGTTCCTGATGAGTTACCTGCGGTCAATTTTTTGCGTAATGAGAACGTGTTTGTCATGACATCCTCACGCGCAAAAACACAGGAAATCAGGCCGTTAAAGGTACTTATCCTCAACCTGATGCCGAAAAAGATCGAAACGGAAAACCAGTTCCTGCGTTTACTTTCCAACTCGCCATTGCAGATCGATATTCAGCTACTGCGCATCGATAGCCGTGAGTCGAAGAACACGCCTACGGAGCACCTGAATAATTTCTACTGTAACTTTGAAGATATTCAGAATGAAAACTTTGACGGGCTGATCGTCACCGGCGCTCCGCTGGGCCTGGTGGACTTCTGTGATGTCGCCTATTGGCCGCAGATCGAGCGAGTGATCGAATGGGCCAAGGATCATGTGACCTCAACCCTGTTTGTCTGTTGGGCAGTGCAGGCCGCGCTAAACATCCTGTACGGCATTCCAAAGAAGACGCGTGAGGTGAAGCTCTCAGGTGTGTACCAGCATCGTACGTTGCACCAGCATGCCTTGCTGACCCGAGGTTTTGATGAAACCTTCCTGGCACCTCACTCCCGTTATGCCGATTTCCCAACCGAGATCCTTCGGCAGTACACCGACCTGGATATCCTGGCTGAATCAGAGCTGGCAGGCGCCTATCTGTTCGCCACCAAGGATAAACGCATGGCCTTTGTCACCGGGCATCCGGAATATGACACCCTGACGTTAGCGGGCGAGTATTGTCGCGATAACGATGCAGGCCTCAATCCTACCGTACCGCTAAATTATTTCCCCGATGATAACCCCGAATTGCCCCCTGCAGCTTCATGGCGAAGCCATGGTCACCTGCTGTTTTCCAACTGGTTGAACTACTACGTTTACCAGATCACGCCGTTCGATCTACGTCATATGAATCCTACCCTCGAGTAACATTTTTCTCTGTACCGGGTGGCTGAATCGAGGCCACCCTGGTTTACCCCACCGTTTTTCCCGCCAAATCTGCAACGTTTCAGCATCTATAACTCATTTAAAAACAATGTATTACCGGCATTCCTTTGTCGTAATGGAACCGGTTTCCTAGTTTGCTATAAATGATAAATAATCTAATCAATTGATAATAAAAGGTTAATAAAATATTTATTAAAAAAATGGAAATCGTTTTTGATTTTTAATTTTTGTTGGTTATTCTAGGATCCTGCGGGATGACATCTGACCAGTTGGCGGTCTTTTTTTCACCCGATTTCCGACAATAATGCTTCGCCTGGCCTGCAATGGCAGCGTGGAATGATGGAAAGGATCAAGACAATGACGCAACAGATGGTAGGCACAGAATTAGCGTTTACACAGGCTTTCGGCTCAGCAGAGCGGCAGATACTGACGGATGACGCGGTCGAGTTCCTGGCTGAACTGGTGGGTAAATTTACGCCACAACGCAACAAACTGTTGGCGGCACGAGCCAGCTGGCAAGAGAAAATCGATCGTGGCGAGCTGCCAGGTTTTATTTCGGAAACGGATTCCATTCGACAGGGTGACTGGCAGATCCGCGGCGTTCCCGCTGACTTGCGCGACCGTCGGGTTGAGATTACCGGTCCGGTTGAACGCAAAATGGTGATCAACGCCCTCAATGCCAACGTCAAAGTATTTATGGCCGACTTTGAAGACTCACTGGCACCCAGCTGGGACAAGGTTATCGACGGGCAGATCAACCTGCATGATGCGGTCAACGGCACTATTTCTTACACCAACGAAGCCGGCAAGATTTACCAGCTCAAACCCAACCCCGCGGTGTTGATTGCCCGCGTGCGTGGCCTGCATTTGCCGGAAAAACACGTGCAGTGGCAGGGGGAAGCGATCCCAGGTGGGTTGTTCGATTTTGCACTCTATTTCTTCCATAACTATCGCCAACTGCTGGCAAAAGGCAGTGGCCCGTATTTTTACCTGCCGAAAACCCAGTCCTGGCAAGAGGCTGCCTGGTGGAGCGAAGTCTTTAGCTTTACCGAGGATCGCTTCGGGTTACCGCGCGGCACCATCAAGGCCACGGTGTTGATTGAAACCCTGCCTGCGGTATTCCAGATGGACGAGATCCTGTATCACCTGCGCGATCATATCGTCGGGCTGAACTGTGGCCGTTGGGACTACATCTTCAGCTATATCAAAACGCTGAAGAACCATGGCGATCGGGTGTTGCCGGACCGTCAGTCAGTCACTATGACCCAGCCTTTCCTCAGTGCTTATTCTCGCTTGCTGATCAAGACCTGTCACCGCCGCGGTGCTTTTGCGATGGGGGGAATGGCAGCGTTTATCCCCAGCAAAGACGCCGAGCAAAACGCAGTGGTGTTGGGCAAGGTGCGTGCGGATAAAGAACTGGAAGCGACCAATGGTCATGACGGGACTTGGGTAGCGCATCCAGGGTTGGCAGATACGGTGATGGAAGTGTTTAACCGCATCCTGGGGGAGCGCCAGAACCAGCTAGAGGTGCTGCGTGAGAACGATGCTCCTATCACGGCGGCGCAACTGCTGGAGCCGTGTGACGGTGAGCGAACCGAAACCGGTATGCGCGCCAATATCCGCGTGGCGGTGCAATACATTGAAGCCTGGATCTCCGGTAATGGCTGCGTACCGATTTATGGCCTGATGGAAGATGCCGCCACCGCCGAGATTTCACGTACCTCAATCTGGCAGTGGATCCATCACGAGAAAAGCCTCAGCAATGGCCAACAGGTAACCAAGGCCCTGTTCCGCCAGATGCTGCAGGAAGAGATG
The DNA here is from genome assembly GCF_047530105.1 of Serratia sp. T13T92. Classification (NCBI taxonomy): domain Bacteria; kingdom Pseudomonadati; phylum Pseudomonadota; class Gammaproteobacteria; order Enterobacterales; family Yersiniaceae; genus Serratia; species Serratia sp. T13T92. The sequence continues at coordinate 3,418 of NZ_JBLJAK010000029.1, forward strand.
CAGGTCGTTCGTAAAGAATTGGGTGAAGCGCGTTATCACGCAGGCCGTTTCGAAGAGGCGGCACAGCTGATGGAGCGTATTACCACGCAAGACGAATTAATCGATTTCCTGACCTTACCCGGCTACGAATTACTGGCCTGAAACCGTTCCTGACCTTTAACCCTACAGTATTGAAAAGGATAAAAATATGACGACCTCTCGTACCCAACAGATCCAACAGCTGGAACAGGAATGGAAATCAGCACGCTGGGAGGGCATCACCCGCCCTTACAGCGCCGAAGACGTGATCAACTTGCGTGGCTCGGTCAACCCGGTTTGCACGTTGGCGCAAAACGGTGCGGCGAAACTCTGGGAACTGCTGCACGGTAAATCCCGCAAAGGGTACGTGAACAGCCTTGGGGCGCTGACCGGTGGCCAGGCGCTGCAACAGGCGAAAGCGGGCGTTGAAGCGATCTACCTGTCCGGTTGGCAGGTAGCGGCTGATGCCAACACGGCTTCCGCTATGTATCCCGACCAATCACTGTACCCGGTCGACTCTGTCCCGACGGTGGTTGAGCGTATCAACAATACTTTCCGTCGTGCGGATCAGATCCAGTGGGCGAATAAGGTTGAACCCGGCAGCAAAGGCTATACCGATTATTTCCTGCCGATTGTGGCGGATGCCGAAGCCGGGTTTGGCGGCGTGCTGAATGCCTTTGAACTGATGAAGGCGATGATCGAAGCCGGTGCCGCCGGGGTGCATTTCGAAGACCAACTGGCGGCAGTGAAGAAGTGTGGTCATATGGGCGGTAAGGTCTTGGTTCCGACTCAGGAAGCTATCCAGAAGCTGGTTGCGGCGCGCTTGGCTGCTGACGTTCTCGGTGTCCCAACCCTGCTGATTGCTCGTACCGATGCCGACGCGGCAGACCTGCTGACCTCCGATTGCGATCCGTATGACAGCGCCTTCGTGTCTGGCGAACGCACCGCCGAAGGTTTCTACCGTACCCATGCCGGTATTGAGCAGGCGATCAGCCGTGGGCTGGCCTATGCGCCTTATGCCGATCTGGTGTGGTGCGAAACCTCAACGCCGGACCTGGAAGCTGCGCAACGCTTTGCCGATGCGATCCATGCCAAGTTCCCGGGCAAACTGTTGGCCTATAACTGCTCACCGTCGTTCAACTGGAAAAAGAACCTGGACGATCAGACTATCGCCCGCTTCCAGGATGCGCTGTCCGCCATGGGCTACAAGTACCAGTTCATCACGCTTGCCGGTATCCATAGCATGTGGTTCAACATGTTCGATCTGGCACACGCTTACGCGCGTGGCGAAGGCATGAAGCACTATGTTGAAAAAGTGCAGCAGCCGGAATTTGCCGCAGTCGAGCGTGGCTACACCTTTGCTTCGCATCAGCAGGAAGTGGGGACCGGCTACTTCGATAAGGTAACCACCATTATTCAGGGGGGCGCTTCCTCGGTAACGGCACTGACCGGTTCCACCGAAGAACAGCAGTTCTGATCCCCAAGGGGCCTGGCATGGCGCCAGGCTCTTGTTTCATTCCTGAATGGCAGAGGCAAAGATGGCGGAAAAACTGGAGCTGTTGATTGCACAGACGATCCTGCAGGGCTTTGATGCGCAATATGGCCGCTTTCTTGAAGTCACGGCCGGAGCGCAGCAGCGTTTTGAGCAGGCAGACTGGCCCGCCGTACAACAGGCGATGAAACGACGTATTCATCTTTACGATCACCACGTTGGTCTGGTGGTCGAGCAACTGAAATGCATCACCGGGCAGAAATACTACGATGCGGATTTCCCTAATAGGGTGAAGGCGGTTTATACCGAGCTGTTGCCCGACTACCCGCGTTTTGAGATTGCCGAAAGCTTCTTCAACTCGGTTTACTGTCGGCTGTTCAAACATCGGGATTTAACCCCAGATAAGCTGTTTGTTTTCAGTTCGCAGCCTGAACGGCGCTTTCGCGATATTCCCAGGCCGTTGGCACGTGATTTTACTCCCAATGGTGATTTGGCTGCCATGCTGCACAGCCTGTTGATCGACTTGCCGCTGCGTCTGCCGTGGGAAGACCTGCCACGCGATATTCGCTATATCACCAAAGCCTTACTGCAGACTTTCAGCTCTCAACAGCTAGCGGGAGCGACGTTCCAAATTGGTAATGAGCTGTTCTACCGTAACAAGGCGGCCTGGTTGGTCGGTAAGCTGCGGGTGGCCGACGGAGTTTACCCGTTCCTGTTGCCGATCCATCACAGCGAGTCCGGCGCGTTGTTCATTGATACCTGCCTGACCAGCAAGGCCGAAGCCAGCATCGTGTTTGGCTTCGCCCGTTCCTACTTTATGGTCTATGCCCCGTTGCCAGCGGCGATGGTTGAGTGGTTGCGGGAGATCCTGCCGGGTAAAACCACCGCCGAACTGTATATGGCGATCGGCTGCCAGAAGCATGGTAAAACCGAATGCTACCGTGAATACCTGAATTTTATGGCGCAGTCGCAGGAGCAATTTATTATTGCGCCGGGCGTGAAAGGCATGGTGATGCTGGTGTTTACGCTGCCGTCCTTTGATCGGGTATTCAAAGTGATCAAAGACGAATTTGCGCCGCAGAAAGAGGTTACGCAGGCGCAGGTGATGGCCTGCTACCAACTGGTAAAAGAGCACGATCGCGTCGGGCGGATGGCTGATACCCAGGAATATGAGAATTTTGTGGTGGATAAGGCGCGTATCAGCCCGCAACTGTTGGCGGAGTTGCAGCGTGAAGTGCCGGAAAAACTGGAAGATCTCGGCGATCGGGTGGTCATCAAGCATCTGTATATGGAGCGGCGAATGACGCCGTTAAACCTGTATCTTGAGCAGGCAGACGAACGGCAAATGCATGACGCCATCGAAGAATATGGCAATGCGATCAAACAGCTGGCTGCGGCCAATATCTTCCCCGGCGATATGCTGTTCAAGAACTTCGGCGTGACACGCCATGGGCGCGTGGTGTTTTACGACTACGACGAGATTTGCTACATGACCGAGGTGAACTTCCGTAATATCCCGCCGCCGCGCTACCCGGAAGATGAACTGGCCAGCGAACCCTGGTACAGCATTTCACCTAACGACGTTTTCCCCGAAGAGTTCCGCCATTTCCTGTGTGGCGACCGGCGCATCCGCAAGGTCTTTGAGGAGATGCACAGCGATCTGTTTGAAGCGGACTACTGGAGAGGGTTGCAGCAGCGTATCAAGGAGGGGCACGTCGAGGATGTGTTTGCCTACCGTAAAAAGCGGCGTTTCAGCCAGCGGTTACCTTCGGGGTACGCGCAGGCTGGCTGATAGCAGGCCCAGCAAGCTGGGCCATGTCAGGATTAAAACGTGATACAGCAGGCGCCCTGTTCGGCCCCGGAAAGCTGGCTGCGTAACGCGCCAAACAGTTCACGGCCACAGCCGTTCCTTTCACCGCTCAGATCGGGGTGATAGGGAGTGCGCTGGGCCAGTTCTGCTTCGGTGACCAGTAGTTGCAGCTCGCCGGTGCGGCCATTCACCCGGATCATATCGCCGCTTTGTACTTTGGCCAGCATACCGCCAGTGTAGGCCTCCGGGGTGACATGGATCGCCGAAGGAACCTTGCCGGAAGCGCCGGACAGACGGCCATCGGTCACCAGCGCGACCTTGAAGCCGCGATCCATCAATACCCCAAGCGGTGGCATCAGCTTATGCAGTTCAGGCATGCCATTGGCCTGTGGCCCCTGGAAACGCACGACCACTACGCAGTCTCGATCCAGCTTGCCTGCTTCGAAGGCAGGGACGATATCGTGCTGGCTTTCGAATACGATCGCCGGGGCTTCGATAATCTGATTTTCGGCAGGCACCGCCGACGTCTTCATCACCGCACGGCCCAGATTACCGGCCAGCACCTTGGTGCCGCCATGGTGCTCGAACGGTTTGGCTATGCTGGCAATCACGTTAGCGTCCAACGAACTTGCTGCCCCGTCGCGCCAGGCCAACTGGCCATTGTCCAGCCAAGGTTCCTGGGTGTAACGCTCCAGGCCGAAACCGGCGACGGTATGCACATCCTGATGCAACAGGCCGTTGTTCAGCAGCTCGCGTACGACCAATTGCACACCGCCCGCCGCCTGGAACTGATTGATATCCGCCGGGCCGTTGGGGTAGATGCGGCACAGCAATGGCACCGAATCGGAAAGCTCAGAGAAGTCATCCCAGTTGATAATGATGCCTGCTGCGCGAGCCATGGCCACCATATGCATCGTCAGGTTGGTCGATCCCCCGGTGGCCAGAAGCGATACGATGCCGTTAACCACCACTTTTTCATCCACCAATTGGCCTATCGGCAGGTAATTACCGGCGGTTTCTGTCAGGCGGGTGATTTGGCGAGCGGCAGCATCATTGAGCGCATCGCGCAGCGGCGTGTCTGGATGAATGAAAGAGGCGCCGGGCAGATGCAGGCCCATCACCTCCATCACCATCTGGTTGGTGTTGGCCGTGCCGTAGAAGGTGCAGGTGCCAACGCCGTGGTAAGATGCCGCTTCGGCTTCCAGCAGCGCGTGGCGATCGGCCTTGCCCTCGGCATACAGCTGGCGCACACGTACTTTCTCTTTATTTGGCAGGCCGCTGCTCATCGGCCCGGCAGGCACAAATACGGCAGGCAAATGGCCGAAGGACAGGGCAGACATCACCAACCCTGGCACAATCTTGTCGCAGATACCCAAGAACAATGCGCCGTCGAACATGTTATGGGACAGACCGATGGCTGCGGACATGGCTATCACATCGCGGCTCATCAACGACAGCTCCATACCGTCCTGCCCCTGTGTCACGCCGTCGCACATTGCTGGTACACCACCTGCGACCTGGCCAACGGCGCCAACGCTGTGCAACGCCTGTTTCAGCCGTTGTGGGTAGCTTTCATAAGGCTGGTGGGCGGAGAGCATATCGTTGTAGGCGGTGATGATGGCTATATCGCTGCGCACCATATTTTTCAGGGCGGCTTTATCGTCGGGCTGGCAGGCGGCAAAGCCGTGGGCCAGGTTGCCACAGGCTAGCTGCGAGCGGTGTACCGTCTGCGTACGGGCTTCATTAATGCGCGCCAGATAGGCAGCTCGGCTCTCTTTTGAACGTTCAATGATGCGTTGTGTTACACGTGCCAGGGTGCTGTTAATCATACCATCCTCACAATGCAGCCCTAATCCGCGCGGCGAGGGCCAGTTATGTTGTTCAGAACATCTCGTTATGCACAGGCTTCTTGCGGCAGAAAGCTCTGGATATGTCGCACGGTGTCGGCAATCACCGCATCCAGCGGCTGATCGATATCGATGGCCTGGACGTCACTTTCATCTTGGCCCGGTTGCTCCAGCGTGGCGAACTGGGTGACCAGCATTTGGGGTTTGAAGAAATGCCCCTTGCGGGCAGCCAGCCGAGCTTCGATCACTGGGAAATCACCGTGCAGATAGATGAACGACAGATTGTCGTTACCGGCACGCAGCCGATCGCGATAATGTTTTTTCAGCGCAGAGCAGACGATGATCGAGACCGCATTGGTACGCTGCATGGCGAAAGCGGCGTCGTTCAGGGCGGCCAACCAGGGTGCGCGATCGTCGTCATTGAGCGGTTCGCCTGAGGCCATTTTCTGGATATTGCAGCGCGGATGGAGAAAGTCACCGTCCAGGAAGTTGGCGGATAGCCGTTGGGCCACGGCATTGGCGACGGCAGACTTGCCGCTGCCGGATACGCCCATAATGACGTAAACACGATTCTGATTATTGATCATGGTTTGGTTCCCCCACCTGCGAGTCATAGTCTGTTGCGGCTAGATTATTTAATGGCTGATTGTTACCGGTAACATGTTATCGGTAACATTGTCGGGGGAAGCGCCAAAGGTTGCAATCGGCTTTCGGTGGCAAGATCGCTAATTGTGATCGAATTCATACTTTTCGCCGGCAGCGAAACAAAGTCTCTACAGCGCGATACAGAAAAATAACAGCGGGGATTTGCTCATGACCTAGGGCGCCAAATGCAGCGCCCGTCTAATCACCGTACGCCGCCGTACTCCAGGCTGATTTCTTTTGCCGCATGGATCACCAGCGCACCGAGTTCCGTCACGCGATCGTCGGTAATGCGCGATACCGGGCCGGAGATGGAGATGGCGGCAAAGGCTTCGCGGTGCTCATCAAAGATACAGGCGGCCAGGCAGCGTAGGCCAAGGGCATGCTCTTCATCGTCGAACGAGAATCCCTGCTTGCGGATCACCGCCAACCCTTCTTTCAGGTTATGTGGCGTTAGCGTATGCGGGGTATAGGTGTGCATGCCTTTTTTATGCAGCAGCCTAGTCACTTCGTCATCCTGCATGCTGGCCAGAAAGGCTTTGCCCGCACCAGAAGCATGCATCGGCAGCTTGCCGCCAATCGGGGCCGACATGCGCATCAACGCGGTGCATTGCACCTGATCGATAATCACCGCCTGATCCTCGGCTTTGTCCATCACCGCCAGATTGACCGTTTCCCCCGACTCTTCCATCAGGCGGCGCAGCGTTGGGTGCACCATCGCCAGCAGGTTACGGCTTTGCAGGAAGCTACTGCCCACCACAAACGCATGTGCCCCCATGGTCCATAGGCCAAGATCGCCTACCTGACGGACAAACCCCTGCTGCTGCATGGTCGTCAGCAGCCGATGGGTAGTAGAGTTGGGCAACCCGGCCTGCTGGGCCAGATCGGTCAGTGCCACGTTACCTTGCGCTTCGGCAATATATTCCAATAGTTTCAGACCACGAGTCAGTGACTGGACCTGGCCGGTCGCCGTGCTGGTGGTGGGCGCGGCGGCGCGGGGTTTTTTACCGCGTTTGGCGGGAACGGGAGTGGCCATGATTCACCTTATGCTTTCCGTATGATGGAATTCATTTTCGTTTTTTGAGTATGAATTGCAAGTTGCTTCTCCGCTCATCGGATCTGTTGCTCGGCGAACCTGAAAAACTCTCAATACCCGCTCGCACCTTTGCCGCCATAACCTGTGCTAGGATGTCAGACCCTCCATCTTTCAAGTTGCAGGATGCATGACGGGCGCAGTGTGCCGCGCCGCTACAACATTGGGATGTGGGGTAATAAGTCGTCGGGCGGATAATCGGGTGTGAAGGGGCTACAGTGATAAATCGAGTGGAACAACTGCGTCAGCAGCTATCGCAGCGTATTTTAGTGTTGGACGGCGGTATGGGCACCATGATCCAGAGCTATCGGCTGGAGGAGGCAGACTACCGCGGTGAGCGTTTTGCCGATTGGCAAAGTGATCTGAAAGGCAATAACGACCTGCTGGTGTTAAGCAAGCCGGAGGTGATCACTGCGATCCACAACGGTTACCTGGAGGCGGGGGCCGACATCCTCGAAACCAATACCTTCAACTCGACCACTATCGCGATGGCCGACTACCATATGGAGTCGCTGTCCGCCGAAATTAACTACCAGGCCGCTTTGCTGGCTCGTGCTTGTGCTGATGAATGGACGGCGCGCACCCCGGAAAAACCGCGCTATGTCGCTGGTGTACTGGGCCCAACCAACCGTACCGCCTCTATCTCCCCTGACGTTAACGATCCGGCCTTCCGTAATGTCTCTTTTGACCAGTTGGTAGAGGCCTACCGCGAATCAACCCGCGCGCTGGTGGAAGGGGGCGTCGATTTGATCATGATCGAAACCATCTTCGATACCCTGAATGCCAAAGCGGCGGCCTTTGCGGTCGAAACCGAATTTGAAGCGCTGGGCGTGACCTTACCGATCATGATTTCCGGCACCATCACCGACGCCTCTGGCCGCACCCTTTCCGGCCAGACTACCGAAGCGTTCTACAACTCGCTGCGTCACGTCAAACCGCTGACCTTTGGCCTGAACTGTGCGCTCGGCCCGGATGAATTGCGCCAATACGTGGCGGAATTGTCTCGCATCTCTGAAAGCTATGTGACCGCCCACCCGAACGCCGGTTTGCCCAATGCCTTTGGTGAATACGATCTCGATGCTGAAGAGATGGCCAAACAGGTGGGCGAATGGGCGCACGCCGGTTTCCTCAATATTATCGGTGGCTGCTGTGGCACCACACCGGCGCATATTGCCGCGATGGCTAAAGCGGTCGAGGGTGTACCGCCGCGGCAGTTGCCAGAGTTACCGGTGGCTTGCCGCCTGTCCGGCCTGGAACCGCTGAATATTGATGCCAAATCGCTGTTCGTCAACGTGGGTGAACGTACTAACGTTACCGGCTCGGCCCGTTTCAAGCGGCTGATTAAAGAAGAAAAGTATAACGAGGCGCTGGCCGTGGCCCGCCAACAGGTGGAGAGCGGTGCCCAAATCATCGACATCAACATGGATGAAGGGATGCTCGACGCCGAAGCGGCGATGGTGCGTTTCCTCAGCCTGATCGCCGGTGAGCCGGACATAGCCCGCGTCCCGATCATGATCGACTCCTCTAAATGGAGCGTTATCGAAAAGGGCCTGAAATGCATTCAGGGTAAAGGCATCGTCAACTCAATCTCGATGAAAGAGGGCGAAGAAGCCTTTATCCACCATGCCAAACTGGTGCGCCGCTACGGTGCCGCCGTGGTGGTGATGGCCTTCGATGAAGTTGGCCAAGCGGATACCCGCCAACGCAAATTTGAAATTTGCCGCCGTGCTTACCAGATCCTGACCGAACGTGTGGGTTTTCCGCCGGAAGACATCATCTTTGACCCGAACATTTTTGCCGTCGCAACCGGTATCGAAGAGCATAACAACTATGCCGTCGACTTTATCGAAGCCTGCGCCGACATCAAAACCCACCTGCCGCACGCGATGATCTCCGGCGGCGTGTCCAACGTCTCCTTCTCGTTCCGTGGCAACGATCCGGTGCGTGAAGCGATCCACGCGGTGTTCCTGTATCACGCCATTCGCAATGGTATGGATATGGGGATCGTCAACGCCGGACAGTTGGCGATCTATGACGATCTCAGCACCGAACTGCGTGAAGCCGTTGAGGATGTGGTGCTCAATCGCCGTCAGGACGGCACCGAGCGTCTGCTGGAACTGGCGGAGAAATACCGGGGCAGCAAAGACAATGAAGTGGCGGTGCAGCAGGCCGAATGGCGCGGCTGGCCGGTAGTGAAGCGCCTGGAGTATTCGCTGGTTAAAGGCATTACCGAATTTATCGAATTAGACACCGAAGAAGCGCGCCAGCAGGCGGATCGCCCGATCGAAGTGATCGAAGGGCCGCTGATGGCTGGCATGAACGTGGTTGGTGACCTGTTCGGCGAGGGCAAAATGTTCCTGCCGCAGGTAGTGAAATCGGCCCGCGTGATGAAGCAGGCGGTGGCCTATCTCGAACCTTACATTGAGGCCAGCAAACAGAAAGGCACCACCGCCGGGAAAATTCTGCTGGCGACGGTGAAGGGCGACGTGCACGACATCGGCAAAAACATCGTCGGCGTGGTGCTGCAATGTAACAACTACGAAATTATCGATCTGGGCGTGATGGTGCCGACGGACAAGATCCTGAAAACCGCCCGCGAACAGAACGTGGATATTATCGGTCTGTCTGGCCTGATCACCCCGTCACTGGACGAAATGGTGAACGTGGCAAAAGAGATGGAGCGCCAAGGCTTTACTCTGCCGCTGCTGATCGGCGGGGCGACCACCTCCAAAGCCCATACCGCAGTGAAGATTGAGCAGAACTACAGCGGCTCGACTACCTACGTGCAGAACGCCTCGCGTACCGTTGGCGTGGTTGCGGCGCTGCTGTCAGACACCCAGCGCGACGAGTTTGTCGCCCGCACTCGCAAAGAGTACGAAACCGTGCGTATCCAGCACGGGCGTAAAAAGCCGCGTACACCGCCGGTCAGCCTGCAACAGGCGCGGGATAACGCTATGGTGCTGGATTGGGAAAACTACCAGCCACCGGTACCGAACAAGTTGGGGGTGTTCCCAGTTGAGGCCAGCATTAACACGCTGCGCCACTATATCGACTGGACGCCGTTCTTTATGACCTGGTCGCTGGCGGGCAAGTATCCGCGCATTCTGGAGGATGAAGTGGTAGGGGAAGAGGCCAAGCGCCTGTTCCAGGATGCCAACGAAATGCTGGATATGCTGGCCGCTACTGGCACCCTCAACCCGCGTGGCGTCTATGGCCTGTTCCCGGCTAACCGCGTTGGGGATGATGTGGAAGTCTATCGGGATGAAAGCCGTGAAGAGGTGCTGGTGGTCAGCCGCCATCTGCGTCAGCAAACGGAAAAAACCGATTTCCCGAACTACTGCCTGGCCGACTTTGTGGCCCCGAAAAGTAGCGGCAAAGCCGACTATTTTGGCGCATTCGCGGTCACGGGCGGGTTGGAAGAAGATGCTTTGGCGGCGGCCTATGATGCCAAGCATGACGACTACAACAAGATCATGGTCAAAGCGTTATCCGATCGTTTGGCAGAGGCCTTTGCCGAATATCTCCACGAGCAGGTGCGCAAGCTGCATTGGGGCTTTGCCGCCGATGAAAATCTGAGTAACGAAGAGCTGATCCGTGAGAATTATCAAGGCATCCGCCCGGCTCCCGGCTATCCTGCTTGCCCAGAACATACCGAAAAAGCGGAGATCTGGCAGTTGCTGGACGTTAACCGCCATACCGGCATGGAACTGACCGAATCCTTCGCCATGTGGCCTGGAGCGGCGGTCTCCGGCTGGTATTTCAGCCATCCGCAGAGCAAGTACTTTGCCGTGGCACAAATCCAGCGCGATCAGGTCGAAGACTACGCGCAGCGTAAGGGGATGAAGATCAGTGACGTAGAGCGCTGGCTGGCCCCGAATCTGGGATACGATGCGGACTAATTTGCAGCCAGCAGGCTGAAAGAGACAGGGGAACAACGTGTCTATCGAAGAACTGTTAAAGCTGCATCCGGTGATTGCAGCGGTCAAAGATAATGAAAGCCTGCAGATCGCGGTCAAGTCGGACTGCCAGATCATCTCTGTGCTGTACGGCAACATCTGCAATATTGGCCGCATCGTGCAGCAGGTGAAGGACGTGGGCAAATATGCTTTTGTGCATGTTGATTTGCTGGAAGGCAGCTCCAACAAGGAGATCGTGATTAATTTCCTGAAAATTGTCACGGCGGCGGATGGCATTATCAGCACCAAAGCCTCGATGGTGAAGGCGGCGCGTCAGCAAGGTTTCTACACCATTCATCGGCTGTTTATCATGGACTCGATCTCCTTCCACAATATCGACAAACAGGTGGCGCAATCGACGCCGGACTGCATCGAAATCCTGCCGGGTTGCATGCCTAAGGTGCTCGGTTGGGTGGCAGAAAAGATCGACTTGCCGATCATTGCCGGTGGCTTGGTGTGTGATGAGGATGATGCGCAGACCGCACTGAATGCCGGGGCCATCGCCGTTGCTACCACCAATCACGACGTATGGAAGTTGAAATTGTAAGGGTAAGGGCACCGAATGCGGTGCCCTCTGCTTTTTAGTCGACCAACGGACTGAGTGCCTGTAGCAGCGGGTCCAGATGTTGGTTTACCTGTTGATATACTTGCTGATTCAACTGATTGTAGAACCGATGGTTAGCCATGTTCGGTGCAAAACTGTCCCCCATTCGTACCAGTTTCTGCGCGGCCTGCTCGTAATCGCTAAAGACATTCACCGCCATTCCGGCGTTGATGGCACAGCCCACCGCTGCCGAACCTTTCATCACGTTACGGCTGGTGGGGATGCCAAACACGTCGGCAAAGATCTGCATAAACAGATCGCTGTTGGCCCCGCCGCCGGAAATAATCAGGTGCTTGAACGGGGTTTTCAGCTCCAGCGCCATTTTGTCCATATGGTTTTTCATGGTGAAGGCGATGCCCTCCAGTACCGAACGGTACATATGGGCACGAGTATGGCGACCATCGAAGCCAATCATGGCTCCTTTACGGAATTCTGCTTCAGACGGTGGTGCCCAGTCGTGGACGGTGATCAGTCCTTCACAACCCGCTGGAACGCGTTCTGCTTCCTGATTCAGTAACTCCTCAATGCTGGTTCCGGCGTCATGGGCATCAGACAGTGCGGCCGCGCCAAACTGATCGCGGAACCAACTGATGGTCCACATGCCACGGCGCACGCCCATGCACTCATACAGGTAACGCCCTGGGATCGAAGCCTGGAACGGCCAGAAGTTTTGCGCGTCCTTCACGTTGGCATGGCCGTGTACCATGGCACCGATATAGGTACCGAGGGAGATCAGCGCGACGCCTTCATCCAGTGAACCGGCTCCCAGCGCTTCTACCGCTTTGTCATGTGCGGTAGCCACCACCGGAATACCTGCGGGTATGCCAAGCTGCTGCGCCACCTGCTGGGTGATGTGGCCGAGGATTTCACCGGGTTTCACCACGTCCAGCACCATGTCGCGCGTCAGATTGCAGCTTTGCCAGGCGGCGGGATCGGTACTCCAGTCGAGGCTGTCATTGTCCATCGGCCACCAACCGATGTAGTTGGCGCAGGTGTCTTTGAACTCACCGGTCAGGCGATGGGTGATGTAACCCGAGGTGGTCGTTACATAACGCACGCCCTGATAGGCATCGATATATTCGTAGGGCTTGTTCAGGCGCTTATCCATCCAGTTAATCACCGGATAGGCCAACTCACCGTTGTCCTTCAGCAGCACCCGGCAGCAGCGGACGATGCAAATGCCCATAGCCAGAATGTCCTGCGGCTTGCCACCACGTTCGCCAAAACGCTGCATGGCGCGGCGGAAAGCCACCTTAAGCGAATCCCATAGATCGTCGTCCGGGTGTTCTGCCAGCAGCGGGGCTGGGATATCCATCTTGCGTAACTGCTGTTTCCCTTCGCAAATTGCGTTGCCGTCTAGATCAAAAATCACCACTTTGGCGCTCTGGGTGCCCACGTCCACACCCATCAGGTACTTGCTCTTCATGTCGCAACTCCTTGAGATAATTATTCGGTGACCGGCTGTGTTGTTGTGTTTTTGGTGCCGGCGCGCTTGATGTTGTTAAACAGCAGGAAGGTGAACACCACGACCAGGCAGGTTGCCCCTAACCCCATCAGCCACATATTGTGATAAGCCTCGGCGGCGGGCAGGGTATCCTGCCAATGGCCGATAACCGGGTAAACAAACACGTCGGGCAGGAAGCCAATCACCGAGCAGATCCCCACGGTAGTACCCATAATGTATTTTGGCGTTCTGGCTTCGCCGATACAGGCAAAGTACAGACCACGTGATGCGTAGCAGGTGAAGGCCAGCAATAGGATCAGGCCAATCCCCACGGCGACCGAGGTCGGGTTCTGGTTGGTGACCAACAGTACGGCCAGGGTGGCCAAGCTGACTAACGCCAGTAACTGAATAGCTCGCGTGGGTGATTTCAGCCGGGTGTAAGTGGTGATGATCCCACCGAGTGGCCCGCACATGGCCCGGAAGATTTTGTTGATCACAATCCCCATATAGCTGGCAGCGACCAGGGTCATACCGTACATTTCGGTCAGGTAGTTGGTGGAGTAGCTGAGGATGGCGTAGATGGTATAGACGCCAAAGATAATCATGCTGCAATACCATGTGGTGCTGATTTTGAGCACCGAGAGAATATCCCCTAGGCTGAATTTATGCGGTTTTTCGCTCTCGTCACTAGTGACAAAGCCGTCTGTGACAAAGAACCAGCAGAGAATGCCCAACAGGATATATACGCCGCTGTAGATCAGGATCACTGCTTTCAGGCTGTTGGGGTTTTCCGGAGCAAACAGCGAGAAGATCCACATGGTGAATACGGCCAGGGCCATCACACCCACGCCGCGTAGCCCCTCCATCCAACCCATGATTTTGCCCTGCTCTTCATGGTTGCCGAGCAGCGAGGCCGCCTTGATCGAGACCGACCATAACAGCAGGATGGTGGTGATAGCGAAGGCGACCTGGATCAGGATCATCACCCAGAACGGCGGATAGACCGCCATCAGCAACCCCAGCAGGCCGGTGGCGATCATCGCGAAGGTCATCATCTTTCTATGAGAGAACTTATCGGCAATGATCCCGCTAGGGGCATACAGAATAATAGCGGTAATACCGAAGGTGCTCATAATCAAGCCGATCTCGGTATTGGAGAATCCCATAAACTTGGCCATCGGGATTTGGTAAATATAACGCAGATAGGCGAGATCGAAACTTACTCCGCCGCTGATACTTATTATTGCCAGCGTTAACCAACGGTGGGAATTATTTTTTTCCATGGTGAAGTTCCGCATAAATACACCCATTAATGGTTAATGTTTGGTATGTTCCCCGTCTTTTAACCGTTATTGAGTACATCGCGTTAAACAAAAAAAAGAGAAAAGCAAGCTTCCCGCAGTGCAGGAAGTTACTTTTCTCTTCGTCTCTTTCAGTAACTGCGGTAATAAATAGCACGGCAACCTATAATTCATCTGTGAGAGTTATCACAAAACCGAAGTAGGGAACATTAGGTGGGTTCTGATTGTGTAGTAATTCACCGGGTCACTGCGAAATAAATAAGTTTTAATATCAATCCGACCTAGCAAGAAATGAAACTGTGATAGGCGTCACGGAATAACCTTGACCCTATGTGTTACTTTTTTTGCCAGTTACTAGAGATGAAGAGAAAAGTAACTTCTCTGCCAAGCGCAGGGAGGTTGCTTTTCTCTTTTTTTTGCGTTTTTTCCAGACCAAGGGGCAAAATCATGTCAATAAACGCGTTAAATGAGTTCTCGTTAGATTTCTTCTCGCTAAAAGGCAAAACCGCCATCGTCACTGGTGGTAACAGCGGTCTGGGGCAGGCATTTGCCATGGCGTTGGCCAAAGCCGGTGCCAACCTGTTCATTCCAAGCTTTATCATGGATAAGGGCCAAACCCGCGAAATGATCGAGCAGCAAGGGGTGAAGGTTGAGTTTATGCAGGTGGACATTACTGAGAAAGGCGCGCCTGCCAGAGTGATTGCCCAGTGTCTGGAGACCTTCGGCTCGGTGGATATCCTGGTGAACAACGCCGGTATCTGTAAGTTGAATAAAGTACTGGATTTCGGCCGCGAAGATTGGGATCCGATGATCGATATCAACCTGACCGCAGCCTTTGAATTGAGCTATGAAGCGGCAAAAATCATGATCCCGAAAAAACAGGGGAAAATAATTAATATCTGTTCCCTGTTCTCTTATCTGGGTGGCCAATGGTCACCGGCTTATTCGGCCACTAAACATGCGTTGGCGGGTTTTACCAAGGCCTATTGCGATGAATTAGGGCAATACAATATTCAGGTTAATGGTATTGCGCCAGGCTATTATGCGACAGATATTACGGTCGAAACGCGTAAAAACCCAGAAACCAATAAGCGCGTTCTTGACCATATTCCGGCTAATCGTTGGGGTGAAACGCAGGATCTGATGGGCGCGATGGTATTTTTAGCCAGTCGAGCCTCTGATTATGTTAATGGCCATTTGTTGGTTGTCGATGGCGGTTATTTGGTTCGCTAAATTAATGGGTGGTTCCTTTTAATTTTACTTAAGCCGATTTTATCTATTCTTAATTTAGGAAGGGTTATTTATGTCTCTGTCCCGTGAAGAAATTGTCGTTCAGTTAAAAGAACTTGTTGGCCCAGAGCGGGTGATTACCGACGAAAAAGTACTGCAGAAAAACAGCGTAGACCGTTTCCGCAAATATGCCGATATTCATGGCGTGTTTACCCAGCCGCTTCCTGCCGCCGTGGTGAAATTGGCCGACACCCAGCAGGTGTCTGATGTGCTGGCGTTCATGAATAAGCACGGCATTACTGGCGTACCGCGCACCGGGGCTTCGGCCACCGAAGGTGGGCTGGAAACGGTAGTGAAGAATTCCGTGGTGCTGGATGGCTCGGGAATGAATAAGGTCATCAACATTGATATCCGTAATATGCAGGCCACGGCTCAGTGCGGCGTACCGCTGGAGGTGCTGGAGAATCAATTGCGTGCCCAGGGTTATACGACCGGCCACTCTCCGCAATCCAAACCGTTGGCCCAGATGGGTGGCCTGGTGGCAACACGTAGTATCGGCCAGTTCTCTACGCTGTACGGCGCGATCGAAGACATGGTGGTTGGGCTGGAAGCGGTGTTCCCGAACGGCAACATCACCCGGATTAAAAACGTGCCACGCCGTGCCGCCGGGCCGGATATCCGCCACGTGATTATCGGTAACGAAGGGGCGCTGTGTTTTATCACCGAAGTGACGGTGAAAATCTTCAAATATATGCCGGAAAACAACCTGTTCTACGGTTACATCCTCGATAACATGCCAACCGGTTTCGACATCCTGCGGGAAGTGATGGTCGAAGGCTATCGCCCTTCCATTGCCCGCTTGTATGACGCAGAGGACGGGACCCAGCATTTTACCCACTTTGCCGAAGGCAAATGCGTGCTGATCTTTATGGCCGAAGGGGCCAAAGGGATCGCGCAGGCGACCGGCGCGGGGATTGATGAGATCGTTAAACGCTATCCGGAATGTAAAAAGGTCGACAGCAAGCTGATTGAAAGCTGGTTCAACAATTTGAACTGGGGCCCGGAAAAAGTGGCGGCAGAACGTGTACAGATAATGAAGACCAACAATATGGGCTTCACTACCGAGGTTTCCGGTGACTGGGGTTGTATCAATGCGATTTACGAGAATGTGATCCGCCGCATCCGTGATGAGTTCCCACATGCTGGTGATATCACTATGCTGGGCGGCCACTCGTCACACAGCTACATCAACGGCACCAACATGTACTTTGTGTACGACTACAACGTGGTGGACTGCAAGCCGGAAGAAGAGATCGACAAGTATCACAATCCACTGAATAAAATCATTGTGGAGGAGACCATCAAGCAGGGCGGTTCGATGGTGCATCACCACGGCATCGGTAAACACCGTGTGCACTGGACCAAGGATGAACACGGCAGTGCCTACTATATCCTCAAGGCGCTGAAAGAGGTGTACGACCCGAATGGCATCATGAATACCGGCACCATTTATCCGATTGAAAAATAACAATCCTGTCTGGCCCGGCTTGCCGGGCCTTTCGCACAGTAATTGGTGGGTAACGATGAAAACACGGCTGCCTCGGCAAGTGCGCATGGATGATATTCCGCTTAACGCCTTTCACTGCAAAATGGCGGGGCTGACCTTTGGCGCACATCTCACCGATGGCTATGTACTGGGAGTGATAGGCTTTGCGCTGGCCCAGCTCAAGCCGCAGATGGGGCTGACGCCGTTTTGGGAAGGAATGATCGGTAGCTCGGCACTGATTGGCCTGTTCCTTGGCAGCCTGGTATTGGGTTGGGTTTCCGACCATATTGGCCGTCAGAAAATTTTCAGCTTCAGTTTTGTCATCATCACGTTGGCTTCCGTGATGCAATTTTTCGCCACTACGCCGGAACAGCTGTTCTGGCTACGGGTA
The DNA here is from genome assembly GCF_047530105.1 of Serratia sp. T13T92. Taxonomy (NCBI): domain Bacteria; kingdom Pseudomonadati; phylum Pseudomonadota; class Gammaproteobacteria; order Enterobacterales; family Yersiniaceae; genus Serratia; species Serratia sp. T13T92. The sequence continues at coordinate 20,792 of NZ_JBLJAK010000029.1, forward strand.
TTGGTAGGGATCGGGCTAGGTGGCGATTACGCCGTAGGCCATACCATGTTGGCCGAGTTTGCTCCGCGTAAGCATCGCGGCATCCTGCTGGGATCCTTTAGCGTGATCTGGACGTTAGGCTACGTTGCCGCCGGATTTGCTGGCCATTTCCTTGCCGATCTGGGGCCGGAGTCCTGGCGCTGGTTGTTGGCTTCAAGCGCCGTGCCTGCGTTATTGATTATGTTATTACGCATTGGTACGCCAGAGTCGCCACGTTGGCTGATGCGCAAAGGGCGGATCGCCGAGGCTCATCTGGTAGTGCTGCGCTGTTTTGGCCCGCAGGTGATCCTCAATGATGAAATCCCGGTTGAAACCGCACGCCATATGCACACCTTATTTTCACCACGTTACTGGCGGCGTACCGCGTTCAACAGCCTGTTCTTTGTCTGCCTGGTGATCCCTTATTTCGCCATCTATACCTTCCTGCCCTCGATCCTGACCACTCTGGGGCAGAGCCAAAGCTTCGCCACCGATCTGCTGCTCAATGGCTTGCTGATGGTGGGGGCGGTGATGGGAATTGCCCTTACCCAATGGTTGCCGCGCCGTCGCTTCCTGATTGGCTCGTTCTGGATCCTGGCTGCCAGCTTGGGGGCTTTGGCCTTTGTGCCGCCGGGGCAGGGGATGATGCTGTTGCTGTTTGCCATCTTTACACTGACGATTTCGGCGGTCAGTAATCTGGTTGGGGTGTTCCCGGCGGAAAGTTTCCCAACCGATATTCGTTCACTGGGGGTGGGTTTTGCCACTTCAATGAGCCGGCTCGGCTCGGCCATCGGCACCGCTTTGCTGCCGCTGTCGATGCTTTCGTTGGGGCTGCAAGGCACCATGCTGATCCTGACCGGCGTATTGGTACTGGGGGCGGTGGTCTCAATCATGTGGGCACCGGAAACCAAGGATATGACGCTGGTGGGCGCCTCCTCGGTAAAGCCGTTAATCGCCCACTGACAGGAGAAACGGATGAACCTGCTGTTGGCGATTAAGGTCGCACCGGATCTGGGCATGTTGGCACAAAGCGATTGGCAACCCGATGAGCGGTTGCAGATTGATACCCGCTTTGCCCGACGTCTGTTAAGCGGCTATGACGAAAGCGCGGCGGAAATGGTGTTGATGCTGCGTGATGAGAGGGAACTTAACCTGAGCGTCGTGACGGTGGCCGATGCTATGGCTGAACCGGCACTGAAGCAACTGATGGCGCTGGAATATCAGCAGGCGGTACGCATTGAACCGCCTGCTGAGTGGGATCTGCGTTTTAACCCTGCAACGGTTGCCGCCCTGCTTGCGGCCTATCAGCAGCGTGTGGGTTTCCAGCAGGTGATTGTCATGGGGGCGCAAAGCCTGGAGGGGCAAAATAGCCAAACGCCCTTACTGTTGGCAGAACGCCTTGGCTGGCCCTGTATCACCGGCGTTTGCCAATTAGCTGCGGCAGAAGAAGTGGGGACCTTACGGGTTACCCGGCAGACCGCTTACGGGGAGGAGGTGATGACGGTGATGTCTCCTTTGGTGCTGGTGGTGGGGAACTCGCAACAGGCAAGTGCGTTACGCGTTCCCACGTTAAAGCAGAAGCTGGCGGCGGGTAAACGGCAGATTCAACGTCTGTCACCCACCGACCTGGCAATAGCGGAGCAACCTGCCAGTGATGTGCAATTGTGTGGCTTAAGCTATGTGGAGCATCGTCGCGCCGGGACAGTGATTGAGGGGGACAGCGTGGAGCAGAAAGTGCAGCGGTTATGCCGGGATTATCTTGGTGAAAGGTGGCGATGATGAATATTGCACTGATCTTGGATGCGGATGCCCCCAACTTTCCTACGCAAGCCAGTCAGATTAATCAGTTCTTGCGGCTGAGCGAGCTTACTGCAGAGAGCATGGAGCTCTGGCTATTCAGCGATGAGGTGCCGCAGAGTTTGCCACGTCTGGACGGTGAGGTGATACAAATACGTTGGGTTAGCGCTCCCCGGCTGGCAGAGACGCGATTAGCGGTATTGGAGCAGATGCGGCAAGCTTTCACACCCCGATTACTGCTGTTTGCTGGAGATGAAGGCGGCGAGTTGGCCACGCGACTGGCCTGCCGAATGGGCGGTTCTGCCTGTTGTGCGGTAGAACAGGCACAAATTAACGGCAGCGAATGCCGGGTAACCAAAGCCGTCTATGGCAACCATCTCACCGCCGAGCTGGCGATGATGCGGGAGCCTTGGTGCCTGGGCGTGGCCCGCAGCGGAGCGGTAAGCATGGAAATACTGCCAGGCCCGGTGGCAGCCGAGCGCTTTGAACCAGCCAATATACCCGATGCCGAGTGGATACTGGCTTCGGCGTGTTCACCGCAGCCCGCAGCGTCACCGCTGAGCCAGGCGCGCTACGTGCTGGCCATCGGGGAAGGGGTTGGCAGTGCCCAGCAGGTTGTCCAGATGCAACAGTTAGCTACCAACATGGGCGCAGAGTTGGCCGCCAGTAGGCCGGTAGTGATGAACGCCTGGTGCGAGATGGATCGCTTGCTGGGCATGTCCGGCGCCATCATTGCCCCTGAGGTGTGTATCGCCGCTGGGGTTTCTGGTGCTCCGGCGTTTGCCATCGGTATTCGCCATAGCAAGCTGATTGTGGCGATCAACCAGGATCCGCAGGCGGCTATTTTTGCCCAAGCCGACGTAGGGATTGTGGATGACATGCACGAGGTGCTAGAGGCTCTGGCCCACGCCCTTTAACCGAAGCGGAACTCAATCCCGTTGCCTGCCTGCGGATAGCGCCAACGGGTAATGGTTTCTTCCCCACACAGCAGGCGGCAGGTGCCGCATTCCAGGCAACCCTGTACGTCGAAACGCAGGCTGCCGTCCGGCTGGAACTGGTACAGCCCGGCGGGGCAGGCGATCACCAAACGCATCAGCATCGTCCGATCCTGTGCATCGGCCAGGATGATGTGTGGATTGGCGTGATCCCCCTGATAATGGTTGTGGCTGAGATCGGGCTGGTTCATAGGCTGCGCATTCCATTGACGGTATCTTTCAGTAATTGCTTCAGGCCGATGCGGCGCGCGTGGCGCCATAGTAGCTTGCGCAACGGTGTGGGGGCATTTCCATTGACCTCAAACATCTCTTGCAGCACGTCGGCTGCCAACTGCGGGTAACGGCTAAACCAATGGGGCGATTGCAACATCATCTCCGGCAGGCGGCGATACTGCTGGATCAGCGCCCAGAGCGAACTTTGCTGTAACCGCAGGGGATAATGCTGCAACTCTTGCCCGGCAATCAAGGTTTCCGCTGCAGCCTGCGCCGATAGCATCGCCAGATCCATACCCCGCACGGTATGCCCGGTATTAATACATAACCGCGCGGCATCGCCGACCAGCAGATAGCCAGGGCCAAACAGCGGTGGCATGCTTTCCGCTCCCCCTTCGGGGATCAGATGGGCGCTGTACTCCCGTAACTCGGTATTTTTCAGCAATGGCCGCACGGCAGGGTGCTGTTTGAATTGTTGCAGCATCTGCGGCAGGGCGATTTTACTCTCGGTGAGGCTGGAAAGATTACATACTACGCCGAGCGACAGGCTATCGCGGTTGGTATACAGGAAACCCCCGCCGATTTTCCCCTGCGTGGGCTGGCCAGCGAACAGCCAGGCGCAACCTTGGTTATCCTCCAATGCGAAACGATCTTCCAACCGTTCGCGCGGCAGTGCCAACACCTCTTTCACGCCGATTGCCATCGTTGCTGCTGGTGGCATTGGCTGCAATCCGGCATGCTCGCCAAGCAGCGTATTGGCCCCTTCTGCGAGGATCACCGTATTGGCGTATAACGCTTCACCTGCCGTCATAACGCCGACCACCCGGCCTTGCTGTACTATCAGCTCATCGACCAGGGCACCAGTCAGGCATTGTGCACCGGCGGCCTCCGCCTGCGCCATCAGCCAGGGATCGAAACGAGCGCGCAGCAGGCTGTAGGAACAGGGCAAGGTATGGTGATAATCCAGCGTCACCGCGCTATTGCCGCTCACCATTGAGAGTCTTTCCTGGGTGATATGGCGTTCCAGAGAGGCGGTAGCGGCAAAATTCGGCAGCAGATTGGCCAAGACATGGGTGTATAACCTGCCACCGCTAACGTTTTTACTGCCCGCCTGAGTACCCCGTTCCAGTAACAAAGTATTGATGCCCGCGCGTGCCAACAACAGCGCCGCGGTGCAGCCCGCAACGCCGCCGCCAACGATAATGGCTGCAAAACCAGGGTGTTCCATCAGCTCTGTTTACCAAGGGTTGAAGTGTGACGATTAGAATAACACTCGTGTGCCAGAGTTCATTGATATTGCACAGTTTTTGCGCGTCCGTGGCCGATTTTCGCCCGAGGGAAGCCAAATTAGGCTACAATTGGAAACTGTTATATTCCGGGTAGTTGCATTATTTCGCTGTCGCATTGATTGATAATGCGTGGTGCGCTCTCCCTCTAGAGTATTCCTTCTTGATAGCAATAAGCGATTTGCCGCTGTCCTGCTTAACTGGCGTCTGGCAGGCGGGATAGCCTGTGGTGCCTGCCGGGCGTCAATGGAGCGAGCCTTCCGTGTTGACCCTTCTTAATCTGCTTTCCGCCATTGCCATGCTGGTGTGGGGAACCCATATCGTCCGGACCGGCATCATGCGGGTCTATGGTGCTAATCTGCGCCAGGTTCTGAGCAGCAGCATAGAGAAAAAGCCGCTGGCCTTTGTGGCAGGTATCGGTGTAACCGCGTTGGTGCAAAGCAGCAATGCGACGGCGTTGCTGGTTTCTTCTTTTGTGGCGCAAGGGCTGGTGGGTCTTGGGCCTGCGTTGGTGATTATGCTGGGGGCTGATGTTGGCACGGCGATAATGGCGCGGGTGCTGACGTTCAATCTCTCCTGGCTTTCGCCGCTGCTGATTTTTGTCGGCGTGATTTTATTCCTCAGCCGCAAACAAACCCGCGTAGGCCAGATGGGGAGAGTCGCCATTGGCCTCGGTCTGATTGTATTGGCGCTGGAACTGATTGTGGCCGCCGCTACGCCAATCACTCAGGGCTATGGTGTCAAAGTGATCTTCTCGTCGCTGACCGGCGATGTGATGCTCGATGCGCTGATCGGTGCCCTGTTTGCCATTATCAGCTATTCCAGCCTGGCTGCCGTGTTGTTGACCGCGACGTTGACCGCCTCGGGAGTGATTTCTCTACAGGTGGCGCTGTGCCTGGTGATTGGTGCCAACCTGGGCAGCGGCCTGTTGGTGATGTTAAACACCAGCGGCCAGAATGCCGCAGGCCGTCGCGTGGCGTTGGGGAGCCTGTTGTTCAAACTGTTAGGCAGTGCAATGGTGCTGCCGTTTGTTTCCCTGATTGCGCACGGTATTGAGCGGCTGCCTGGTAATGCAGAAGAGCTGGTGATCTATTTCCACATGTTCTACAACCTGGTGCGTTGTCTGCTACAGGTGCCGTTGTCAGGGCCGATGGCGCGCCTGTGCGAAACGTGGATCGTCGATGCTCCGACAGAAGACCCCCGTTTGCGGCCACGCCACCTCGACGTCAGCGCCCTGGATACGCCAAGTTTGGCCCTGGCCAATGCGGCGCGGGAAACTCTGCGAATGGGGGATGTGATAGAGCATATGATGATCCTGCACCATGAGGTATTGCATGGTAAGCGCATCCAGGCCAAAGAAGTTCGCCGTCTGGACGATGACGTTCACGTGTTGTACACCGCCATTAAACTTTACCTGGCCCAGATCCAGAAGGAAGACCTGGGAGAGGCGGATTCGCGCCGTTGGGCGGAGATCATCGAAATGGCTCTCAACCTGGAGCAGGCTGGCGATATCATCGAACGTATGGCTAGTGACGTGGCGGATCAATCACATGGCGCGCGCAGTTCGTTCTCCGCCGAAGGTCTGGCCGAACTGGACCAATTGCATGAAAAGTTGACTGACAATCTGCGCCTTAGCCTGTCGGTATTTCTCTCCGGTGATATCACCAGCGCCAAGCGGTTACGCCGTTCCAAGCACCGTTTCCGCATTCTGGATCGTCGTTATGCCCATGCGCACGTCGATCGCCTGCATCAGCAAAACGTGCAAAGTATCGAAACCAGCTCGCTGCATCTGGCGCTGTTGGGGGATATGAAGCGGCTTAACTCGTTGTTCTGCGCGGTGGCCTATAACGCGCTGGATCAAGATGAGAAAGACGACGACCGTGATTGGGAGGAAAGTCCTAGAACGCCGTAATGAATGAAGGGCCGCTGGCGGCCCTCAGATTGATGATGAATGGGTTGGCGTCGCACATGTTCGACCGTAGGGGCGCCTGTTTGCTATTAATCCACTTTCTTGATCGGGCGGCCAGACCAGTAACCAGCCAGCAGTGAACCGGACAGGTTGTGCCATACCGAGAACAGCGCACCCGGCAGCGCGGCCAGTGGTGAGAAGTAAATCTTGCCCAGCGTTGCCGCTAGCCCAGAGTTTTGCATACCGACTTCAATAGCCAGCGTACGGCAGGTCGATTCGTCGAACCCGAGCATTTTTCCTCCCCAGTAGCCCCCGAGCAGACCGATCCCGTTGTGCAGGATCACCGCAATAATCACCACAAAGCCTACCGACGCAATATGGCTCTGGCTACCCGCAACCACCGCACTGATGATCGCCACAATACACACCATCGACAGGGCTGGCAGATAGGGCTCAACCCGCTTGACGGTTTTGGTGAAGCTGTGGTGGACGATCAGGCCCAGCCCTATCGGGATCACCACGATCTGCAGAATGCTGAATAACATCCCCATGATATCCACGCTGATTTCGGCATCGACATACAGGCGTGTCAGCAGCGGGGTGGCAAAGACACCAACCAGAGTCGAAACGGCAGAAATAGTCACCGACAGGGCAACATCGCCTTTAGCCAGATAGATCATCACGTTGGAGGCAGTGCCGCTGGCTACGCTGCCAACGAGTACCATACCGGCAGAGAGGTCCGGCGGCATACGGAACAGCATTGCCAGCAGCCAGGCGGCCAGCGGCATAATCAGGTAATGCAGGAAGATCCCCGCCGCTACTGGGCCGGGGCGTGACAGCACGCGTTTGAAGTCATCCAGGCGCAGGGTGACGCCCATGGCAAACATGATCAGCATCAGCAGCGTACTGACGTAAGGGCTGATACCGGTAAAGGTCGACGGGGTGTAATAGGCCGCAATGGACAGCAGCACGGCCCATAACGGGAATAAGCGTGTGATTTTTGCCAGCATGAGAGGGGTTATCCTTTGCCAATATTGAACGGGTGTGGTGTGTGTTGTGTTGGGCCCAGTTTGCTGAGCCTCTGTAGATTCAGTTAAGGCCAATCAATCTCCCCTCACCCCGGCCCTCTCCCGATATGGCGTCCAGGGATGCCTGTTGTACTGTGGTGGGGAGAGGGGGCGAGTCCGGAGCTACAGGTAGGTGCAGATATTAACCTGTGGCACGTTAAGTCCCCTCTCCCTGTGGGAGAGGGTTAGGGTGAAGGGCTTACTCAAACAGATTGTGATGCAGCGTTTGTACCACGCGCTCCGCATCATCGCCCGGCACCAGGAAGCACAGGTTATAGCTGCTGGCTCCGTAGCAGATCATGCGGATATTGAACGGATCCAACACGCCGAATACCTCTTTACCGACGCCGCAGGCCTGTGAAAGTTTGTTGCCGATCAGGGCGACCAGCGCCAGATTCTCTTCCACTTCCACCCGGCACAGTGAGGACAGTTCGGTGAGCAGGGAGGTGGTTAACAGACTGCCGCCGGTGGTGGTGGAACCGGTGGTATCCATGGTCAATGCCACGCTGACTTCGGAAGTGGTGATCAGATCGACCGAGATATTATGCCGGGCCAGAATGTTGAACACTTCGGCCAGGAAGCCACGTGCGTGCAACATGTTCAGGCTGTGCAGCGTCAGTAGGGTTTGCTTGCGGCGTAAGGCCAGCGCGCGGAACAGCGGCGGGTTTTCCGTGGTATTGCACACCAGCGTGCCACCCGCGGCAGGATCTTTGCTTGAGCCGACGAAGACCGGGATGTTGCTGCGCACGGCAGGCAGCAGAGTGGCCGGGTGCAGCACTTTGGCACCGAAGGTGGCCATTTCCGCCGCTTCTTCAAAGGCAATTTTATCGATACGTTTGGCGGCAGGTACCACGCGTGGGTCGGTGGTATAAATACCCGGGACATCAGTCCAGATATCCACGCGGCTGACGTTTAATGCTTCACCCAGCAGGGCCGCAGTAAAGTCACTGCCACCACGGCCCAGTGTAGTGGTGCGGCCTTTGGGTTCGCAGCCGATAAAACCCTGGGTGATTACCAACGCCTGTTGCAGGCGCGGCTTCAACAGGGTTTGAGCCAACTCGGTCAGCGCGGCGCTGTCCGGTACGGCGCGGCCGAAATGGTCGTCGGTACGCATCACTTTACGCACATCGAACCATTCTGCCTGTACCTTACGATCGCGCAGAATTTCCACAAACAGCAGGGTAGACATCAGCTCGCCATGGCTGACCAGTTCATCGGTCAGTGCGGCAGAGGTGGCCAGCGCAGCGGCTTCCGACAGCGTGGTGATATTTTCCAGCATGCGGTCGATTTCTTCGCGGATCACCATCGGGTTCTCGAGGCGATCGAGAATGGCGTATTGAATGCGGCGGATTTCGGCCAGTTGTTCGTTGCGCTTGTCGGCGTCGCAACCTTCGGCCAGGGCCACCAACAGGTTGGTGATACCGGCAGAGGCGGAGAGAACCACCAAGCGGACATCGGGATTAGAAAGTACCACGTCGGCGCTGCGGTTCATCGCCTCGAAATCGGCCACGCTGGTGCCGCCGAATTTGGCTACTACGGTTGCGTTTTGGGGTGCTGCTTGAGTCATGTAAAACCTCGTGTCAGGGACGCCATTCAAATTGGCATTTAATTTCCATAAGCCTTGGCACAAGGGAAGAGCGGTAAACAGGGAGCAGGCGTAGAGGTTGAGGCTACGATACACCCAGAAGCGCCCCACCTTGCTGACTGCACATTCAGAGCAGCCCATGGTGACAACTCAGGGGATTCAGCCCCTGTAGCCGACGTGATGATTGCCGTAAGCATCTCGCCTCGGCGTCGCTCCCCCTCCAGTGCCGTCATCGGATAATGGCTCCTCTGACACTCTACCTGGGCGACGCGCCTCTTCTGGCTTGCACAGTGGATGTGCAAGTAGGTGATTAGGAATAACGGGTTTATTGGCTACTGTCAACGGGAAGACGCTGAGGGATTTTCATCTGCGCTCAGCAGGGAGCAGAGCGACCGAATATTGCGGACTGCGCATTAAGAGAAAAGCGTGGTGAGAGGGACATTTCGGCGTAGTGATAACAGGCTGTTAGGTGAAATATCAGCAGATTGTTGTGGAAAGGTAAAAATGGAGTGCGGCGGTCTGAGAGTTAACGCCTATCGCAAGAAAAGAGATCATAATCACAGTCGAACAGGCTACAATCGGTCCATCACCTCCTATTCATTCTCAAGCATAAGAGCGCGCTATGAAAAATATCAATCCTAGTCAAACCGCTGCTTGGCAAGCCCTGCAGCAACATTTCGAACAAATCAAAGACGTCCAGATCCGTGACCTGTTTGCTCAGGATAGTGAGCGTTTCTCCAAGTTCTCTGCCACTTTCAACGATCAGATGCTGGTGGATTATTCCAAAAACCGCATTACCGCAGAAACCCTGGAGAAGCTGCAGGCACTGGCGAAAGAAACCGACCTGCAAAGCGCGATCAAATCGATGTTCTCCGGTGAGAAAATCAACCGTACGGAAGATCGTGCCGTGCTGCATGTTGCCCTGCGTAACCGCAGTAACACGCCAATCATTGTTGATGGCAAGGACGTGATGCCAGAAGTCAATGCGGTGCTGGCGAAGATGAAACAGTTCTGCGACCGCGTCATCGGCGGTGACTGGAAAGGTTACACCGGCAAACCGATTACCGACGTGGTTAACATCGGCATCGGCGGCTCAGACCTCGGCCCTTATATGGCAACCGAAGCGCTGCGCCCGTATAAAAACCACCTGAACATGCACTTTGTTTCCAACGTGGACGGCACCCATATCGCCGAAACGCTAAAACCGTTGGATCCGGCGACTACGCTGTTCCTGGTGGCGTCTAAAACCTTCACGACTCAGGAAACCATGACCAACGCCCTCAGCGCGCGCGACTGGTTCCTGAGCACCGCTGGCGATCAGCAGCACGTCGCGAAACACTTCGCTGCGCTGTCTACCAACGGTAAAGCGGTGGCCGAGTTTGGTATCGACACCGACAATATGTTCGAATTCTGGGACTGGGTGGGTGGCCGTTACTCTCTGTGGTCGGCAATCGGCCTGTCTATCGCGCTGTCTCTGGGCTTTGAAAACTTCGAGCAGTTGCTGAGCGGTGCGCATGAGATGGACAAACACTTTGCCCAGACGCCTGCCGAGCAAAACCTGCCGGTGCTGTTGGCGTTGATCGGCATCTGGTACAACAATTTCTTCGGCGCAGAAACCGAAGCGATCCTGCCGTACGACCAGTATATGCATCGTTTTGCCGCTTATTTCCAACAGGGCAACATGGAGTCTAACGGCAAATACGTTGACCGTAACGGCAACCCGGTAGATTACCAGACCGGCCCGATTATCTGGGGTGAACCAGGCACCAACGGCCAACATGCCTTCTATCAGCTGATCCATCAGGGGACCAAGCTGGTGCCTTGCGACTTTATCGCTCCGGCCATCAGCCATAATCCACTGAGCGACCACCACGCCAAACTACTGTCGAACTTCTTCGCACAGACGGAAGCGCTGGCGTTCGGTAAATCTCTGGACGTGGTTGAGGAAGAGTTCGCCGCACAGGGTAAAAAGCCGGAAGAGGTCAAGCACGTTGCCCCATTCAAAGTGTTTGAAGGCAACCGCCCAACCAACTCCATCCTGCTGCGCGAGATCACCCCGTTCAGCCTGGGGAGCCTGATTGCCCTGTATGAGCACAAGATCTTCACGCAAGGCGCGATCCTCAACATCTTCACCTTTGACCAATGGGGCGTAGAGCTGGGTAAACAGCTGGCTAACCGTATTCTGCCGGAACTGGCGGGTAAAGAAGCGGTGACCAGCCATGACACCTCAACCAACGGCTTGATCAATCGCTTTAAAGCCTGGCGTTAAGTTGCTCTGAATCGCAGCCAATAAAAAACCCGCCGCGGCGGGTTTTTTGACATCTGCAGGGATTACAGATTGATCGGTACGGCCATGCTGACACCGGCACCCACGTCATCGGCGGTGCTGTTGTTGTTATCGGTGTACCACAGACTGGTATCAAACTTCACCTGATGGGTGAAGGTATAGCCCCAACCCAACTGAATGCCTTTCAGCGTGTCGGATTTCGGGAATGCCTGGTTAATGCTTTGATCTTTCGGGTTCACCTTGGCGTACACCAGGCGAGTGCTCCAGCGTTGGCCATCCTCCAACACCAGCTCTACACGGCCGGACAGCATCTGACCGTCACCGCCCATCGCGTGGCCCAGCGGGTAGCCTTGCTGGTAGTAGCCGTCTTTATAGGTATGGTGCGTATAGACATAATTCTTACGGCTCATATCGGCGCGGGTATCCGCCCCTTCAATATGCCAGTTGATCACAGTAGGGCCCCATTCCGGGTGGCCTTCCAGGCCGAGCAGATAGGTGTTTTGCGATGGCAGGAAGCCCGCCTCATCCTCACCCACCAACTGACCGTACAGACTCACTGGCATACCGATCAACGGCTGCATTTTCAGCTTGAAGTCGAAACCGGCGAGCTGGTTGCCCGGATCGTTACCCTGGCCGGAGTCGTCGTTATCACGGCCGGTAAAGCCATCCCAGAATGAGCTGAAGGATTGTGAACGACCATCGCCACCCCACTGCATAATGCGTGAAGCACCCAACTCCACGAAGTCGGTTGGCATCATGGTCAGACGACCACCGATCAGCTTGGTGTTAGGTACTGCGGTATATTGTGACAGTTGGCCTGCGGTGATCTGATATTGCCAACGACCGATCCAGGACAGCCAAGGTGTTTCAAACGGGGATTGATCGGCACGTTGCAGCATAAAGCCAGCCACCGGGCGTGCCGCGTCGGAACGGATCAGGCTGCCGTCATAGCCAGGACCCCACCACTGAGAGACCTCACCGAATGACAGCCACTGGTTCCACACTTTGATGGCACCGTATGAACCGTTCATATTGAATTTGGAGCCATCAGAGACGCGCTGATCGCCTTCCACGGCGCCTTGCAGGCGCACGTCCCAGAACTCACCGTTGGCACCGGCGCCGATGGTCAGGCTGCTGTCGGCATAGTGACTCTGACCGAAGCCTTGCGGCGTGCCCGGTTTGTCGGTTGAGGTATAACCGCTGACGGTAATATTGGCTTTTAAGTCACCAACGCGGCGCTGTACGCGGTCAATGACGTTTTTCTCGGTGTTGGTCACCGGTTTGGCTTGCGCCAGTACCGAGTTGATCTCTTCCTGGCTTAGCGGCCAGGTAGACAGGCTGACGTTAATCACACCGCGATCGGATAACCAGGCGAGGTCATTGCGCAGATCGTTATCAGGAGTCACCAGTCCGCCGGCGTAGCTGGCAAACGAACAGGTGAAAAGGCCTGCCGCGACCAGTGCGTGGAGTTTAGCTCGCATGAAAGTTCCTTTCTAGATTACGGGAATTTGGAGGCATAATGCCTGAGACTACGCCCATGATAGAGGACATTTCAATTTGCTACAAATATATACAAGCGTAATCAATTCATACAACTGATTGAAAATAGGGTAATTCGCCTGAAGATAAACCTTCAGGGCAACTTTAGGAAAAAGCCCATTAGGCATTTTCTGCATTAATAACAGGCCGAACGACGGGAGAAGTCATGGCAAAAACATCACGATCATTGATGATCGCAAAGGGGCTACAGCGGGTACTGAACGTAGGGTTGCTGCTATTGGCGGCGATTTTGGTGGTTTTTTTGGTCAAAGAAACCTTTCATTTGGCGAAAGTATTATTCGTCAGCAACGAGGAGTCTTCTTCGTATCAGCTGATTGAGGGGATCGTGATTTATTTCCTCTACTTCGAATTTATCGCCTTGATTGTTAAATACTTTGAGTCGGGCTATCACTTCCCGCTACGCTACTTTATCTATATTGGTATTACCGCGATTATTCGTTTGATCATCGTTGATCATGAGAACCCTTTCGACACGCTGATTTATTCCGCAGCCATATTATTACTGGTGGTGACCTTGTATCTGGCCAACACCGATCGGCTGAAACGGGAGTAAGCATAAAAATGGCGGCCCAGCAAAGGCCGCCAAAGACACAGTTCTTGATTACCCGTCGTCTTTCAAGCTACAGCGTTGTTACCTGCACTATCTCACCCCAGTCACTTACGAAAAGTAAGCTCCTGGGGATGAGATAGCTTGGTGCCTAGCTGTAACTTGAAATCCATAGGGTAATAGTTAGGAACAAAGTACATCAAACGTATTGCAGTGGCATAAATTAACCTTTCACCCCTCCCGCCGTCAGGCCACCGACCAACCAGCGCTGCGCCAGCAGGAATACGGCGGTGATCGGAATGGCGGACAACACCGCTGCGGCGGCAAAGTCACCCCACAGATAGTTCTGCGGATTCAGATATTGCTGCATGCCGACGGCCAACGTGTAGCTGTTCACGTCACGTAACAACAGTGAAGCCACCGGTACCTCGGTGATCGCCGCGATAAACGACAGAATAAACACCACCGCCAGGATCGGGACTGAAAGGGGCAGCAGCACCAGGCGGAACGCTTGCCAAGGCGTGGCACCGTCCAGGGCGGCGGCTTCTTCCAACGAGTTATCGATGGTTTCGAAGTAGCCTTTAATGGTCCAGACGTGCAGCGCAATACCGCCCATATAGGCGAATATCACACCGCCATGGGTATTGAGGCCGATAAACGGAATGTACTGCCCCAGGCGATCGAACAGGGCGTACAGTGCGACCAAAGACAGCACCGCCGGGAACATCTGGAAGATCAGCATGCTTTTCAGCAGGGTGCTTTTGCCACGAAAACGCATGCGTGCAAAGGCGTAGGCACAGGTGGTAGAGAGCGTCACTATTCCCACGGCGGTGATCGCCGCGACTTTAATCGAGTTCCACAGCCATAACAGCACTGGGAAAGGCGGTGGGGTGATACTGCCATCCGCCTGGGTGACGCTCATCCCCAGTGCCAGCCGCCAGTGGTCCCAGGAGATCTGATCCGGGATCAGACTGCCGGTGGCAAAGTTACCGGAGCGTAGCGAAATCGCTATTACCATCAGCAACGGGAACATGATCAGGGCAATAAAGCTCAGCATCAGAATATGGGTGATCCACAGGCGTACGCGCTGGGATTTAGGTTGCACCATGGCCATTGTCGTTCTCCCTTAGTCAAAGTTCATCTTGCTGGCTTTCAGATTCAGGATCGCCAGTGCGCCAACCAACAGGAAAATCAGCGTGGCAATGGCCGCCGCCAGCCCGAAGTCCTGACCCCCACCGCCTTCAAAAGCGATGCGATAGGTGTAGCTCACCAACAGATCGGTATAGCCGGCCGGTGTGGTGGTGCCGATCATGTCTGGCCCGCCGCGGGTCAGCAGTTGGATCAGCACGAAGTTGTTAAAGTTGAAGGCAAAGCTGGCAATCATCAGCGGCGTCAACGGCTTGATCAGCAATGGCAGGGTGATACGGAAGAAATTCTGCATCGGGCTGGCGCCGTCCATTGCCGAGGCTTCATACAGATCGTCGGGAATGGCTTTCAGCAGGCCCATACACAGGATCATCATGTACGGATAACCCAGCCAGGTATTGACGACCAGGATCATGCTTTTGGCGGTGAGCGGATCGGTGAACCAGGCCGGTTTAATGCCGAACAGCGCGTTGAGCATCAGGTTGATTTCACCGAAGCTCTGGTTAAATAGCCCTTTGAAAATCAAAATGGAAATAAACGAAGGCACCGCGTAGGGCAGGATCAGCAACACCCGATACACCGCTTTGCCTTTCAGCGCCTCCCACTGCACCACGCAGGCCAGCACCATGCCTACGGCCACGGTGAGGATCACGGTCATCACCGAGAAAATAATGGTCCAGACAAAGATGGAGATAAACGGCTTCTGGATGCCTTCATCGTTGAGCACCCGTAAGAAGTTTTTCCAACCGATGGTGACGGTATAACCCGGGCTGAGGGTATCGGTGGCCCAATTACCCTCGGCGTTGATGGCCTGATAGAAACCAATCTCCGGGTTAGGGCGATACTGTACCTGGGTCTGGTTATCGGTCAGCGTGCTGCCGTCTTTGGCTAGCGTGTATAACGGGCTGGTACCGGAGAACTGGCGCAGGGAACTCATGCGCAACTCACCACCTTCAGGCAGGATGGCGACAAGCTGGCTCAGTGTTTGGCGATTCTGAGTGATTACGCGCAGCGTAGCGCGCTCACCGGCAGGCTCTGTGCTTTCTACCGCCAATTTCAATGTTTGTGGCTCGGTGGCGTTGAGGCTGAACGGCTCGGAAATCAGTAACTGGCCGCTATCTGGATGAGTTAACTGCAAACGCCACTGTTGGTTCTCTGCCGGATACAGCCCGAAGGTGAAGGTTTTACCGGTCTGGAACTGGCGTTGCATCAGCACCGACTGAGCGCGTTCAAAGGTCAGTTGGTTGGTGCTGCTGTAGTTGGTAAAGGCGATGGCGATGGTACAAATCAGCGGGAACAGGACGAACAGCCCCATTCCGGCGACGCCAGGATAGACGTAACGCCAGGCATAGGCACGGCGGTTGGCGAACACGTAGAGTCCGGCACTGACCAGCACCAGCGTCAGGATGGCGAACAGATATTCTCCCTGTGCATACATCACCACAATCAGATAGCAGGTCACCAGACTGAACAGGCCGACAATCAGCCATTTCAGTATGTCACTCTGCCACCACTTCGATTTTTTTCGCGCGGGTGTTCCGGCGTGAGCAAGTTGCATAGGGCTTTCCTTTCAGGTGTTACCGCGAGAGGCCAACGGCCACTCACACAGCAGGGCAAAGGCGGGCATCACAGCCCGCCAATGGCCAGGGTATTACTTGGTGATACGGGTATGAGCATCTTCCAGTGCGGCTTTCACCGTCTGGCGGCCAGTGATGGCGTTGATCACGGCACTACGCATTGCATACCAGAAGGTACTCATCTGCGGGATGTTTGGCATGATTTCGCCGTTTTGCGAGTTCTGCATGGTGGCGGCAATCTTCGGATCTTTTGCCAGCTGTTCCTGGAACGATTTCAGCGCCACGGCACCCAACGGTTTGTCTTTGTTAACGTCAGCCAGGCCCTGATCGGTGATCAGGTAGTTCTCCAGGAACTCGGTCGCCAGTTCTTTGTTCGGGCTGGCGGCGTTGATGCCTGCGGTCAGCACGCCAACGAACGGCTTGGACGGTTTGCCCTGGAAGGTTGGCAGCAGCGTGACGCCATAGTTGATTTTGCTTTGCTCGATGTTGGTCCAGGCCCAAGGCCCGTTGATAGTCATCGCCGTCTGGCCCTTGTTGAAAGCGGCTTCGGCAATCGAGTAATCGGTATCGGCGTTGATGTGCTTGTTCTTCACCAGATCGACGATGAACTGCAGGCCAGCCTGTGAACCGGCGTTGGCTACGCCCACGTCTTTGATGTTGTATTTGCCATCTTCAAACTTGAAGGCATAACCGCCATTGGCGGCAATGACTGGCCAGGTGAAGTAGGGTTCTTGCAGGTTCCACATGATGGCACTTTTGCCTTTGGCGCGCAGCTCTTTATCCAGCGCCGGGATCTCTTCCCAGGTTTTTGGCGCTTCTTTGATCAGGTCTTTGTTATAAATCAGCGACAGGGCTTCTACCGCGATCGGGTAACCGATCAGCTTGCCGTCAAAGCGTACCGCATCCCAGGTGAATGGATAGATTTTGTCCTGGAAGGCTTTGGAAGGGTGGATTTCAGCCAACAGGCCCGATTGCGCGTAGCCCCCGAAACGGTCATGAGCCCAGAAGATGATGTCCGGGCCGTCACCGGTAGCGGCAACCTGCGGGAACTTCTCTTCCAGTTTGTCCGGGTGTTCGATGGTCACTTTGATACCGGTGTCTTTCTCAAACTTTTTACCCACCTCGGCCAGGCCGTTATAGCCTTTATCGCCGTTGATCCAGATAACCAGTTTGCCTTCTTCTATTTTGGCGAAAGCGGAGGAGGAGAGCACCAGCGTCGTTAATGCTGAAAGCGCCAGCGTGCGTACGGTTGTTGTCATTGTGCGATTCATAAATCCAATCCTTCTGTGGGGACTGCGGTAAGGAGAGCGGTTACGCGCTAATAGTGGGTCACAACCTGCTGTGTTCTCATCCTCCCCCCTTCTACGCCCCATGCCTGAGTAGTGTGATCCAGCTAGCAAACCGCCCTATTCTGTGGTGTCGGACACTAAAAGGCAGGGCTATTTTTGCAAGGAAGATCACAGATTTGCCTTATGCCGGGAACTTTCGCCGCGCATCGTCGTTCTCTCATCCTCCCATCTCCTCCCCCATGAAAAATCCTGTTACGGATGATTACCCCTCCTTGCCATTACCTCACTATTGGCAACATTGATTTTTACCGCCTAACGCTGCAGGAACCCGGACCTATGTCACCAGTGCGTACCGCCACTCACCCCACGTTGTACCGGATCCATCCGGTCAGTTTCCGCGATGGAAACGGCGATGGTGTGGGCGACGTGCACGGCATGATGGCGGCGCTGCCCTATCTGAAAGCACTGGCGGTGGACGGGCTGTTATTGCCGCAGGCGTTATCGCCAGAGGCTGGAGCGGAAGTGGCCGGGCACGGGTTGGCACTTTGGCACAGTGAAGGCACTCAGCGTATCTGTCGCAGTGCCGCTCCCGAACAGCACTATGCCCGCAGCGCCCTGGCGCTGGAAGTGGTGCCGTTCAGCTGCGAAAAGCTGGTGGAGGTATTGCATACGCATCGCCATCAACTGGGCGAAAAAGTCTGGAGCACTGGCGAAATCGATCAGCCGCGAGTAGTCAGCCATTGGGGGCAAGGCGATCTGCGTTCTGCACAGGCTTTCCTGACCCTGTTGGCATTACTGCCAGCCCCTATCTGTTTGTATCAGGGCGAAGAACTGGGTTTGCCACACGCGGCGGATCTGCAAGAACCGCAGGGGGCACAAACCCCGATGCCTTGGCATGAAGCGCCGGAGCAGGTCACCGCAGGAGAGATCCACTGGTACCAGCAGGTGGCGATAGAACACCGTGCGCTGGCCATCAGTCGCCAGCAGCATGACCACCATTCAACCTTACGTTACTGCCAGGCTCTGTTGGCCCTGCGTCAGCACCCGGTGATCCAATGTGGTGTTCTGAACCAGATCAGCCAGGAAAATGGCGTTATTCGCTTACTTATTACCCATCAGGATCAATGCCTTGAAGCGCTGATCAACCTACAGCCTTATACTCAGCCGGCCGCACCGGCTGAGGCGACCAAGCCTATGGCATGGCAGTACGGTGCGCAGCAAGAGGGTCATCAATGGGTCTTGGCGGGCTTCGGTTCCGCCATCTTCACACGAAATGTTAACTGCGAAAGCAGGGGAGTTACGCATGGCTAGCGTCACACTGCGCAGCGTTTATAAGGCCTTCGGCGAGGTCGTGATTTCCAAAGACGTCAATCTGACTATCGATGACGGCGAGTTTGTGGTGTTTGTCGGGCCATCCGGCTGCGGTAAATCAACGCTGCTGCGCATGATCGCCGGGCTGGAGGATATTACCTCTGGCGATCTGTTCATCGGCGAAAAACGGATGAATGAGGTGCCGCCTTCCGAGCGCGGTATTGGCATGGTGTTCCAGTCTTACGCGCTGTATCCGCATCTGTCCGTGGCCGACAACATGTCGTTTGGCCTGAAGCTGGCCGGGGCTAAAAAAGCGGAAATCAATCAGCGGGTTAATCAGGTGTCCGAAGTGCTGCAATTAGCGCATTTGCTGGACCGACGCCCAAAAGCCCTGTCCGGTGGGCAGCGTCAGCGTGTGGCAATTGGCCGTACGCTGGTGGCTGAACCCGATGTGTTCCTGCTGGACGAACCGCTTTCCAACCTGGATGCCGCACTGCGGGTGCAGATGCGCATTGAGATCTCACGTCTGCACAAGCGGCTGCAGCGCACCATGATTTACGTCACCCACGATCAGGTCGAAGCGATGACGCTGGCCGACAAAATCGTGGTGCTGGACGCCGGGCGTGTGGCCCAGATCGGCAAGCCGCTGGAACTCTATCACTACCCGGCCAACCGCTTTGTCGCGGGCTTTATCGGCTCGCCGAAAATGAATTTCCTACCGGTGAAAGTGACCGATGTGGAAGCGCTGCGGGTACAGATCGAACTGCCGATGCCCAATCGCCAATTGGTATGGCTACCGGTTGAAGGGGAGGGCATTGAGGTTGGGGCCAACCTGTCGTTGGGTATCCGCCCAGAACATCTGTTACCGAGTTCCGAATCTGAAGTGACATTGATGGGTGAAGTACAGGTGGTGGAGCAGCTCGGCAACGAGACGCAAATCCATATCCAAATTCCGGCAATTCGTCAAAACCTGGTTTACCGCCAGAACGACGTGGTGCTGGTAGAAGAAGGTGCAACATTCGCCATCGGCCTGCCGCCACACCGCTGCCACCTGTTCCGCGAGGATGGGACGGCGTGTAAACGGCTGCATCAGGAACCGGGTGTTTAAAGCATCAAGGTCTGTATAACAGGAGAATAATGATGACTACTCTGCGCAAACTTCCTCTGACGCTGGCTGTCGCCGCCGGTGTCTTGTCCACATCAGCGATGGCGGTGGATTTCCACGGCTACGCACGTTCCGGTATCGGTTGGACCGGGAGCGGTGGTGAACAACAGTGTTTCCAGTCCACCGGTGCTAGCAGCAAGTACCGTCTGGGTAACGAATGTGAAACCTATGCGGAACTGAAACTGGGCCAGGAAGTGTGGAAAGAGGGCGATAAGAGCTTCTACTTCGACACCAACGTGGCTTATTCCGTATCGCAACAGTCTGACTGGGAATCCACCAGCCCGGCCTTCCGCGAAGTGAACGTGCAGGGTAAAAACCTGATCGACGCGTTGCCAGGTGCCAACATGTGGGCCGGTAAGCGCTTCTATCAGCGTCATGACGTTCATATGATCGACTTCTACTACTGGGACATCTCAGGTCCTGGTGCCGGTCTGGAAAATATCGACCTGGGCTTCGGCAAGCTGTCTGCTGCCGTGACCCGTAACACCGAATCCGGTGGTTCCTTAGGTTATATCGACAATCAACGTGACGAGCGTCCAACCGTCAACGATACCTACGACCTGCGTTTGGCTGGCCTTGAGCTGAACCCTGGCGGTACGTTGGAACTGGGTGTGGATTATGGCCGTGCCAATGAGCAAGACGGTTACCACCTGGCCGACGGGGCAAGCAAAGACGGTTGGATGTTTACTGCGGAGCATACCCAGAGCATCCTTGGCGGCTTCAACAAATTCACGGTGCAGTACGCTACCGATTCCATGACTGCGCAGAACAACGGCCGCAGCCAAGGCTCTTCCATTGATAACAACGGCAAGATGATCCGCGTGCTGGATCACGGTGCCATCGACTTCAACGATGATTGGGCAATGATGTACGTTGCCATGTATCAGGACGTTAACCGCGACAATGACAACGGCACCACCTGGTACACCGTGGGCGTGCGCCCAATGTACAAATGGACGCCAATCATGAGCACCCTGATGGAAGTCGGCTACGACAACGTGAAGTCTCAACGTACTGGCGATCGCAACGGCCAATACAAAGTCACCCTGGCACAACAGTGGCAAGCGGGTAACAGCATCTGGTCACGTCCGGCGATCCGTGTCTTCGCGACCTACGCCAACTGGGATGAGAAGTGGGGCTACGCAAACAACGATTCCGGTGCGGGCTATAACGCAGGTACGGCTTATAACGATACCAGCATGCATACCTTCAGCCGTGGTAAAGACAGCGAAGTCACCTTCGGTGCCCAGATGGAAATCTGGTGGTAATACTGGCTTGACGGGAGGGCGCCTGTACGCCCTCCCTCTTACCGTTTAACCGGCAGTAGTGCGCTTGCCTGCCCGCTGCCGGGATATACGCTCAAAGCGAGAGGGTAATAACAATGAAAAAAAATCTACTGTCACTCTGCCTGTCTCTGGCGTTGACCGTCGGCGCACCGCTGGCGACCTATGCTGATACCCCGGCCAACGTTTCCGTCGCACCGGCCATCAGTGCCACCACCCTGCAAAGTTTGCCTTGGCAGCCGTTGGTACCGCCTGTGACCCAGGATGTCCAACTCAATAACGTCAGCCCACAGATCAACCAGGGCCAGATCCAGGGGGCCGTTGCTGCATTTGCGCTGCCGGCCGATCGGGGATCGCTGGAAATCCAACTGAGCAGTCTGGCCAATAAAAACTCAATCTATGCTCCAAGCGTATTGGTGCTGGATGAACATATGCGCCCGGCGGCCTATTATCCGAGCAGCTATTTCGCTTACCAGCCACCGGGCGTGATGTCCGCCGATCGGCTGGAAGGCACGTTGAAACTGACTCCTGCTCTGGGGCAAAAACAGATCTATCTGTTGGTGTACACCACCCAGCAGGATCTGGCTAAAACCACCATCCTGACCAACCCGGCCAAAGCCTACGCCCAAGGGGTGGGTAACGCAGTACCGGACATCCCGGATCCGATCGCCAGCCACAGCACCAGCGGCACGTTGAAGCTGAAGGTGACGGCAGAACAAGGGGCCAGCAACATCATGATTGGCATGCTGCAATCGGCTCCGGCAACGCCACCGGTCGTGGTGGGTGCTACCGCTCCGGCAGTTGCGGCTCCAGCGCCGGTTGCCAGCGCACCGGCAGAGCCGATGCTCAATGACACCGAGGCTTACTTCAATAACGGCATTAAACAGGCGGTCAAGGCGGGGGATATCGATAAGGCGCTGAAACTGATGAATGAGGCCGAAAAACTGGGTTCCACCACCGCTCGTGAAACGTTTATTGGCAGCGTGAAAGGCAAGGGGTAATCCCCCACGCTACCGATGCTGGCTTGATGATTGGTGCGTTTCGGCGCACCTTTTTTCATCCGTAAGTCATTTATATCCAGCACTCGGGGGCTTCCTTGCCCAAGCTTGGCACTAACAGTACGAACTCCCTTGCGTTATGACATCCTCCACAACGACAGCCTGCCGTTTTACCCCCTGATAATGGGGATTGCGTTACGTCACGAATCTGCCTGCCGCTTTTGCATTTCTGCGTTACAATGGATTTCTGTTAACAGTTTGTATGGCTTGGCGCGGCACGCAGCCTCCGGCCTGGAGTAGCATAATGTCTGGCAATAGGGATCCCATCCTGCCGCCTATTGAGTGGTTGTCTGAACATTCCTCAATACCTGCCGCCGTTAGCGATTGGCTGATGGAGTTAGGTTCCATGACCCGCCGTTTTGAGCGCCATTGTGGCCGAGTGCAGGTAGAACCTCAGCGTGAATGCTTCATCACTCGTGACCAGCTTGCCGAAGAGGCGGTTCATCTGCCACACAGCGAGCGCTATTGGTTGCGTGAGATCGTCTTACTGGGTGACGGCGAACCTTGGTTGCTGGGGCGTACGGTGATCCCACAGGAAACACTGACCGGGCCGGATCTGGCGCTGGTCGATCTGGGGACGCTGCCACTGGGCCGTTATCTGTTCAGCAGTGAAAGCCTGACTCGTGATTATATCCATGTTGGCCAGCAGAAGGATTTGTGGGCACGGCGTTCTCGCCTCCGTCTGGCGGGAAAACCATTGTTACTGACGGAACTGTTTCTACCGGCCTCTCCACTGTATGCGGTGGAAAAGGGCACTCCGGCATAATTAGGGGAGAAAGAACTTTGGAAGGGAGCGTGATTCAAAGCAAATGGCAGGCCTATTGCCATCTGATGCGCATCGATAAGCCGATTGGCACGCTATTGTTGCTGTGGCCTACCTTGTGGGCATTGTGGTTGGCAGGGGGGGGAGTTCCTTCGCCGTCGGTATTGCTGGTGTTTGTGCTTGGCGTTTTCCTGATGCGTGCTGCGGGTTGCGTGGTGAATGACTATGCCGATCGCGCTTTCGATGGGCATGTGAAACGCACCGCAGGCCGCCCGATGCCGAGCGGCCGCGTCAGCGAAAAAGAGGCCAAGATCCTGTTTGTCTCGCTGGTGCTGGTTTCCTTTGCGCTGGTGCTGACGTTGAACGCCATGACCATCTGGCTGTCGCTGGCGGCTCTGGCGCTGGCCTGGGTTTACCCGTTTATGAAGCGGGTGACCAATCTGCCTCAGGTGGTGCTGGGGGCGGCATTTGGCTGGTCGATCCCGATGGCCTATGCCGCTGTCAGCGAGTCGCTGCCACTGAGCTGCTGGTTGCTGTTTCTGGCCAATATCTGCTGGACGGTGGCTTACGATACCCTGTATGCCATGGTCGATCGTGATGACGATTTAAAGATTGGCATCAAATCTACCGCGGTGCTGTTTGGCCGCCATGACAAGCTGATCGTCGGGTTGTTGCAGTTTGCTACGCTGTTGCTGATGTTGTGGGTGGGTTATCTGATGCAACTGGGGGGCGCGTTTTACTGGTCGCTGTTGCTGGCCGGGGCGTTGTTTATCCATCAGCAAAAGCAGGTGGCTAGCCGCGATCGCGATGCCTGCTTCCGTGCCTTCCTGAATAACAACTACGTTGGCCTGGTGCTGTTCATCGGTATTGCGCTTAGCTACGTGTGATTTGCTCAACGCAAAAAGTAAAAAGGCATCCATTATCGGATGCCTTTTTCGTGGTAATTGACCTGCAAGTTACTCGTCTTCTTTAACCACTTCAGCCGTCAGCGCTGGGGTATTGGTTTCTTCCGGCATGCTGACGCTTTCGATGGTCAACTTGATTTCCGGGGTGATCAGATCGCTCAACATGGTGTAAACCTCCATGGTGTGCTCGCGGATCGCATCGCCAATATCATTGATAAAGCCTTCTTCACGCAGCGTCGCCACCAGGGTGGAGAACACCGCCTTGTCGAAGAATTCTGGCGCGTTGATGCCGTGCAGCACCGACAAACGCTGGGCCATAATGCGGCTCTCTTTCTCCAGGGCACCCCGGTTGATACTTGGGTTAGCGCTGAGGATGGACATGGTGATGGCATAGCGTTGCAGGGTTTCACGCACGCCAGCGGCCAATAGCTGCAACGGACGGATGCGCGCAGGGTTCAGCACCAGATCATCGCCTTTGCTACAAATCAGCTGCTGACGTATCAACTCTTCGATCAGCGGTTGCAGTACTTCGGCTAGCTGTTCTTTGTCGTAACGCAGGAACAGCTCGGCCTTCAGCATCGGATAGATCAGGCTGACCTGACGCAACAGCTCAACGCGCGACACGCGGCGGTGATGCATCACGATAGAGGCGATCAGTGAAGGCAGTACCAACATATGATGGATATTGTTGCGATAGTACGTCATCAGCACCGCCTGCTCGCGCGGCAGAATGATGATGTCGCCGATGTTGTCCTTCTCCACTTCAAACTTGTTCATGTTTAAAGCGTGATCCAGCAACTGATCTGGCGTTTGTGTTGGTACGGTGGCGTCCGGTGCATAAGGCACGTTACGCATTAACTGTAAGTAGCATTCCAACTGCTCAAGCAACTGCTCACGGGTCAGCGAACGTTGGCGTGAGGCCAGCAGCGCGGTGGAACAGAGGTTCATGGCGTTGGCGGCGGCAGCGTTGTTGATACGCACCATAATCTGAGCCGCCAGATCGTTGACCGCAGGCGTCAGCCAGCTTGGGCGCTGTGCTTCGATCGGGTCGATAGACTCACGCCAATGCGGGACGTTTTGGTTCAGATACGTAGTCAGCGGCAGCGGTTCGCCAAAGTTCACGTAGCCCTGGCCGAGGTTGCGTAGCTTGCGCAAGCCGCGCACCATTTGCAGCAGGCTCTCTTTCTCTTTGGTCGCGCCACGCAGCTCTTTGGCGTAAGTACCTACTTCCATCACGTGCTCGTAACCGATATAAATCGGCACCAGGGTGATCGGACGGGTACCGCCGCGCAGCATGGCCTGAATGGTCATCGACAGGGTGCCGGTTTTCGGTTCCAGCAGGCGACCGGTACGGGAACGCCCGCCTTCAACAAAGTATTCTACCGAGTAACCACGGGTGAACAGCTCACCGAGGTATTCACGAAACACGGTTGAATAGAGTTTGTTGCCCTTGAAAGTGCGGCGGATAAAGAACGCACCCAGGCGGCGGAAGATCGGCCCGGCAGGCCAGAAGTTCAGGTTAATACCCGCTGCGATATGCGGTGGCACCAGCCCTTGATGGTAGAGCACATAGGACAGCAGCAGATAGTCCATATGGCTGCGGTGACACGGCACATAGACGATCTCGTGGCCATCCTGCGCCAGCTGACGCACACGCTCGGCGTTGGTGACGTTGATACCTTGATACAGCCGGTTCCAGGTCCAACTCAATACGCGGTCGGACAGGCGCACCGTTTCATAGGAGAAATCGGCGGCAATCTCTTCCATCAGCGCAATTGCGTTCTGCTGGGCCTTTTCGTGGGAAATCTTTTTGCTGCGGGCTTCGTCTTCGATCGCTTTTTCAATCGCCTTCGAGGCTAACAGCTTTTTGAACAGATCCTGACGGGCAGGCAGGCTTGGCCCAACGGCGGCCAGGCGCTGGCGTGCGAAGTGCATGCGTGCGACACGGGCCAGTTTTTGCGCGATGGTCTTATCGGTGCCGTGCTCGGTCGCCATCCGGCGCAGGGACACGGTGTTGGAGAAACGGACAAAACTGTCGCGCCCCAGCCACAGTACGGCGAAGAACTTCTGTACGCCGTTCAGCAGGCGCAGGTGAGGCGTGCCGTGGCCTTCGCGCCCAGGGGAGCGGCCAAACATCACCGATACCGGCAACATCTGAATATCGAGATCCGGGTTGCTGCGGTGCAGATCCAGATAATCGTGGAACAGTTTTACCGATTCTTCTTTGGGGGTGTAATAGCGGAATACGCGTGGGCCATCGTGGATAAACACGTAGCTTGGCAGCACGGTGCCATCGATTTCCAACGGGTTAAGGGGATCAGGCAGATCTTGCGCCAGACACTGGGTGCGCAAGGTGAGTAAATCCGCCTTGGAATTATAAGGTAAAACATACAAAATCGGTCGTGAGGGATCCAACCCTAACTCCGTGACCGGATCTGAAGGGATAACCTTACTTCTTACCAACATTTTTAGTGGTAAGTTCAATATCTTATAATAGATTTTACGCCAACCTGACATGACAACGTGAAGCCTCTTGTTAGCAATTCGCCGCAAGCATACCAGAAACCGGGTAGCAGATCTGTGGCGTTGGGAAATCCACGGCCGTTCACGGCAATGGAAGTACATGGTTGAATTATACCTGATGGATATCAAATTGGCCGCTCTAGCGCATTCATGCGCTCGCGGTATTAGTACGACATAGCTAGGTGATTAAGGTATTCCAACCTTGCTGTATACTGCGCTGCGATAAAAATGTGATTGGGCTGGCAAATCTGTCTGGAACGTTGCGGCTGCAACACGACGGGTACATGATCCATCTTGGAGAAAGGCGTTCTTAACTATGGCAAATCAAGCAACTGGCCTGACGCGTATCATTAAAGCTGCAGGCTATTCCTATAAAGGTTTAACCGCTGCCTGGCAGAACGAAGCCGCATTCCGCCAGGAACTGGTGGCGACGGTGGTGGCTATCATCGTGGCGGTTTGGCTGGATGTGGGGGCGATAGCGCGCATCTTGTTGATCGGCTCGGTGCTGCTGGTGATGATTGTCGAAATCCTCAACAGCGCGATTGAGGCCGTGGTCGATCGCGTGGGTACGGAATATCACGAGCTCTCCGGGCGGGCCAAAGATATGGGCTCGGCGGCGGTATCGCTGGCAATCATTCTGGCACTGTTCGTTTGGGCTTCGGTACTTTGGCAGCATTTGGCGTGAAAACCAGCGGGTATCGTTGCGATCCCGCTCGCTACCTGCTGATTTTTATTTATTCTTCGGTTCCCAATCCAGACTTAGCTGTATATACTCACAGCAAGACTGTATAAACAAACAGGGGGCGGAATGAAAGCACTAACTACCAGACAGCAAGAGGTCTACGACCTGATTCGCGATCATATTTCGCAAACGGGCATGCCACCGACGCGTGCCGAGATCGCAATGCGCCTGGGGTTCCGCTCACCAAATGCTGCAGAAGAGCACTTGAAAGCACTGGCTCGCAAAGGCGTTATCGAGATCATCTCCGGTGCATCACGCGGTATCCGCTTGCTGATGGAAGATGAAGAGGGGTTACCTCTGGTTGGCCGTGTGGCTGCCGGTGAACCTCTGTTGGCTCAGCAGCACATTGAAGGGCACTATAAGGTGGATCCTTCTCTGTTCAAGCCAAATGCCGATTTCCTGCTGCGCGTTAGCGGCATGTCGATGCGAGATATCGGCATCCTGGATGGCGATCTGCTGGCAGTGCATAAGACTCAAGACGTACGCAACGGCCAGGTTGTCGTCGCCCGTATTGAAGACGAGGTCACGGTCAAGCGCCTGAAGAAACACGGTAACGTCGTCGAACTGCTGCCAGAAAACAGTGAATTCCAACCGATTGTGGTCGATCTGCGCCAGCAGAACTTCACCATCGAAGGCCTGGCGGTGGGTGTGATCCGCAACGGCGACTGGATCTAACCGCTTTACCTCGTATTACAGCCCTTTAAAACGGCAAACCTCGCCCCAACTCTGGGGCGATACATGAGACACTAAGCGGGCGCTGCATGCGGCGCCCCTACTGTCAAACATGTTCGATCCCTGCAAATTCAGCTACATTGCCACTTTATCTTCAGCTTTAAATCTATGCTTTTACGGGAACATATCGCCATGCGCCTGCTTTCTGCCTTCACCAGTGACACCGACAAAGCTCTGTGGCGTCTGGCGTTGCCGATGATCTTCTCCAATATTACCGTCCCCTTACTTGGCCTGGTGGATACCGCCGTTATCGGCCATCTCGATAGCCCTAGCTACCTTGGCGGGGTCGCGGTGGGGTCAATGGCCACTAGCTTCCTGTTTATGTTGTTGCTGTTCCTGCGAATGAGCACTACTGGGCTGACGGCGCAGGCGCTGGGGGCGCAAGATCCCTACCGGTTGGCTCGCGCCTTTATGCAGCCGTTATTGTTGGCGCTGGTGGCCGGGTTGGCGATTGTGCTGTTGCGAGCCCCGTTGATCACCTTGGCGCTGAACATTGTGGGGGGCGATCGGGAAGTCTTGGTACAGGCCAGGCTATTTTTGGAGATCCGCTGGCTGAGCGCCCCGGCGGCGTTGGCCAATATGGTGCTGCTCGGCTGGTTGCTGGGAGTTCAGTACGTGCGGGCGCCGGTGATCTTGCTGATCGTCGGTAACCTGCTGAACATCGTGCTGGATATCTGGCTAGTGATGGGGCTGGGTTGGAACGTGCAGGGGGCCGCGGCTGCCACGGTGATTGCTGAATACGCCACGCTGTTGCTTGGCTTGTGGTTATCATGGCGGGTACTACGCATGCGGGGGATTTCGCTGGCGATGCTGCGTACCGCCTGGCGTGGGGATCTGCGCCGCCTGCTGGCACTTAACCGCGACATTATGCTGCGCTCGTTATTACTGCAACTGTGTTTCGCCTCGTTGACCATTCTGGGAGCCCGCATGGGCGGAGAAGTGGTGGCGGTGAATGCGGTGTTGATGAATCTGCTGACCTTTACCGCCTACGCGCTGGATGGTTTTGCCTACGCGGTGGAAGCCCATTCCGGCCACGCCTATGGTGCGCGGGACGGGCGGCAACTGCGTAAAGTATGGCGTGCCGCCTGTCGGCAGGCTTGCCTGGTTGCCTGTGGTTTTGCCGTTATTTATCTGTTCGCCGGGCAGCAGATTGTGGCGGGCTTAACCTCGCTGCCGGAATTGCGTGCGCTGGCAAATCATTATCTGCCTTGGCAGGTAGTGCTGCCCCTGGTGGGGGTTTGGTGCTACCTGCTGGATGGCATGTTTATCGGCGCCACCCGTGGCGCAGAAATGCGTAACAGCATGGCGGTAGCCGCAGTGGGCTACGGACTGACGTTGTTCACCCTGCCGGTATTGGGCAACCACGGTTTATGGCTGGCTCTGGCGGTATTCCTGGCACTACGCGGGGCGGCTTTGGGCTGGGTATGGCATCGTCATAGCGTGCAGGGCACCTGGTTTTCATCCCCCCCATTAGCGATGGATAGGCCAGACTAGTTGATGATACGGGATGGATATTCACATTTAGTTACATGTGATGAGGGCTGTTTTGGTTCGCTTGCTTACTGTTTTAACGGCGTTTTTTGCTATTAAGACTTTTCTTAACCCTATTTCATGCTGCTTTTCGCGCACTTTTCGTGATGGGTGACTATAGTTAATCACGTGGCTGGCGAATTAAGCCCGCGCTTAATTGGCAACGGACGCATTAGATAACCTTAAATTTGACTCAGTTAAGTCCAGCCAGATTTATCTAAAACTGACAACCAAGAGTAACGGAGAGATTATGAACAAAGATCAAGCCGACGGTAACTGGAAGCAGTTTAAAGGTAAAGTGAAGGAAAAATGGGGCAAGCTGACCGATGACGATATCACCGTGATCGAAGGGAAACGCGAACAGCTGGTCGGTAAAATCCAGGAACGCTATGGCTACCAGAAAGAGGCAGCCGAAAAAGAAGTCAAAGCCTGGGAAGAGCACAGCAAGTATCGTTGGTAGCGCGATGAGCCGCTGAGTATTGCGGCGCTACGATACCATCCGGCCTGGCAGATTTCCCCCCTGCCACGGCCACGGGAACAAGGACGTACCCGCTCCCTCCTGCAATCCAATCCGCTTATTTTTTCTTTACCACAATGCTGTGGTCATGATCGCAATCGTGTTGGTTCTCACAATTTTCTACTACCACACAGGCAGAACACAGACCGTGGGCTTCCACTACGCTGTGGCGCAGCACAAATCCTGATTCTTGAGCCAGTTTCTGCAAGGTTTCTTCTACCCCTTCGGTAGTGCGCTCCGTAACCTGTCCGCAGCGATCGCAGATAAACAGGGCAGAGGTATGCATAGGTTGTTCAAAGTGGTGGCACAGCACATAGCTGTTTGCCGATTCAACGCGGTGGATAAATCCCTGTTCCAGCAAGAAATCCAGTGCACGATAGACCGTAGGTGGCTTGGCCTGCGGCTCTGCCACGCGCAGTAAATCCAGCAAGTCGTAAGCGCTGATGGCGCCGGGTTGCTCAGCCATCAGGCGTAACACTTCCAGCCGTTGCGGGGTCAGTCGCACGTTGCGTTGCTGACAGAGTTGTTCAGCCTGCGCGAGCAGCTTTTCCTGGTTGGTTGAGTTCATGGCAATTATCCGGCTACGCAAAGAAGCCGATTTTATCATGTTTCAACGCAATCGCCGAGGGTTGCCCCGCTTTCCATGGATAACGCGGCAAATGGGGCGATTTTCCGCAGCAAGACTTGCCAGAATGAGATGCAGGTCACGATTTGCCGCTTTATGGTACAGGTTCCACTCGGGCACGGCGGTATAACCCATATGGAGGCTGGAATGGCAGAAAGCGATAAATTGCTGCGTGGCGAAGTGAATAACAGCCGTGGAGTTTCTCGGCCCAAGTTGAACGACGATTTCCCCAAGAGCGTCGATTGTCGTTATAATAGCCGTTTGTGGCATCGGCACAGCGCGTCGGTTGTCGAGTCCAGGACTTATCAGGTAGCCAGTAACTCAGCATGACGAAAGATATTAACAACATTCAATACGCCGCCAATCGTTTCTCCATTGCCCCTATGCTGGACTGGACCGATCGCCATTGCCGTTATTTCCATCGCCTGCTGAGCAAGGAAACGCTGCTGTACACCGAAATGGTGACTACTGGTGCGATCATCCACGGTAAAGGTGACTACCTGGCATACAGCGAGGAAGAGCACCCCGTGGCTTTGCAGCTAGGGGGCAGCGATCCGGCAGCACTGGCGCACTGTGCGAAACTGGCGGAACAGCGTGGTTATGACGAGATCAACCTTAATGTTGGTTGCCCGTCAGATCGGGTACAGAACGGTATGTTTGGTGCTTGTCTGATGGGGCAGGCGACCTTGGTGGCCGACTGTATCAAGGCGATGCGCGACGTGGTGTCGATCCCGGTGACGGTAAAAACCCGTATTGGTATCGATGACCAGGACAGCTATGAGTTCCTGTGCGATTTTATCTCTACCGTTGCTGGGCGTGGGGAATGCGATATGTTCACCATTCATGCCCGTAAAGCCTGGCTTTCCGGCCTGAGCCCGAAAGAAAACCGTGAAGTCCCTCCGTTGGACTATCCGCGTGTTTATCAGTTGAAGCGTGACTTCCCGGCGTTGACCATTGCGATCAACGGTGGCGTGAAAACGCTGGAAGAAGCCCAACTGCATCTGCAACATCTGGATGGTGTGATGATGGGGCGCGAGGCGTACCAAAATCCAGGTATTCTGGCGCGGGTGGACAGCGAGATTTTCGGCCGCCAGAGTGAGGTGATGGACAGCGTGGCGATTATCGAATCGCTGTATCCGTACATCGAGCGCGAGCTAGCGAACGGCACCTATCTGGGCCACATCACTCGCCATATTCTTGGTTTGTTCCAGGGGATCCCTGGTGCGCGGCAGTGGCGCCGTCATTTGAGTGAAAATGCCCATAAGCCAGGAGCCGATGTGCGCACCGTCGAACAGGCTTTGGCTCTGGTGCGTTCACCGCGTAATGAAATGGCATAATCGGCAAAAAACTTGACTAAAAGTTGGTTTTTTTGACCAATAGCGCCACCGGCTGTGGCGCTATTTTTATATAATTTCAATAAGTTATCATTAACTTCAAGTTGGCACGTTTCTTGTAAAGA
This sequence comes from Serratia sp. T13T92, assembly GCF_047530105.1. Taxonomy (NCBI): domain Bacteria; kingdom Pseudomonadati; phylum Pseudomonadota; class Gammaproteobacteria; order Enterobacterales; family Yersiniaceae; genus Serratia; species Serratia sp. T13T92. The sequence goes on from NZ_JBLJAK010000029.1 coordinate 52,681, forward strand.
ACAAGACAGACCTATTGTTTAGCCAAGGAGCAACCCATGTTAGAACTGTTCTTTCTGATCGGCTTTGTCGCCATGCTGCTGGTAACGGGTATTTCACTGCTGGGCGTGATGGCTGCGTTATTTGTGGCCGCGGCTTTTATGCTACTGGGCGGGCTGTTTGCCATGGTGTTTAAACTGCTGCCGTGGCTGATCCTGGCGGTGGTTGGCGTGTGGATATACCGTTCTATGCAGAAACCACAGATACGGCGCTATTAAGATTTTTTGCCTAATTATCAGTCAGTCACGTTGAAACTCACCAGGCAGATTGCTTGCCAGTGTGGCGGGGATCACAGCTTGATGTTTTAAATGCAAATGCGGCACATTAATCATATTTTTTACTTATCGAGGCTGCTAGGATGACTCCCGCAGCAGTGATGCTAATCATTTTCATCACCGCGAGAGCTGACAAGAGTGTTGCTTAAAGCAACCCCCATCTCTGGCGGACTCTGCTCTACCCCTACAAAGCGCAGTAAACTAGAAAGGGCCCCTTATGGGGCCCTTTCTTTATTGGCGCTATAGACCAGGGATCAGCAGGCTGGAGCCGCTGGTCTGGCCGCTTTCCAGGATCTGGTGTGCTCGCTGGGCATCTGCCAACGCAAACTTCTGCGCTTCCTTCACGTCAACTTTGATCGCACCACTGCCGATCAGTGAAAACAGCTCGTTACTGGCAAACTGCAATTCCTGACGGTTGGTGATGTAACCATTGAGCGAAGGGCGGGTGACGTAAAGTGAGCCTTTCTGATTGAGCAACGCCAGATCGACGCCGGTAACCGGGCCGGAGGCATTTCCAAAGCTCACCATCAGCCCGCGGCGCTTCAGGCTGTTCAATGAATCCTGCCAGGTACTTTGCCCTACGGAGTCATAGACCACGTTAACCTTTTCGCCGTTGGTTAGTTCAGCTACGCGTTGGGCGATGTTTTCCTGGCGATAATTTATGGTGGCCCAGGCGCCAGCACGTAATGCCTGCTCGGCTTTCTCGTCAGAACTCACGCTGCCGATCAGTTTGGCACCCAACGCTTTGGCCCACTGGCAGGCGATAAGCCCCACCCCCCCGGCGGCGGCATGGAACAGGAATACCTCGCCCGGCTTGACCTCATAGGTTTGGCGCAGCAGATAATGTACGGTCAACCCTTTGAGGAACGAGGCGGCACCCTGCTCGAAAGTGAGGTTATCCGGCAGGATAGCTAACTTTTCCAACGGGATGTTGTGAACTTCGCTGTAAGCACCCAATGCGGACTGAGCATAAACCACGCGATCGCCCGGTTTGACCGCGCTGACACCTGCCCCAACCTTGATGACCACCCCAGCCGCTTCGGTACCTAACCCGCTTGGGAAGTTGGCCGGTGGGTACAGGCCGCTACGTACGTAGGTATCGATATAGTTGATACCGATCGCCTTGTTCTCGACCTGCACCTCCCCAGCGGCGGGATCGACAGGAGTAAAATCAACATACTGCAGCACTTCCGGGCCGCCGGTGGCGGAGAATTGGATGCGTTTTGACATGTCGCTACCTCATTCAAATGACTGTTTTCACCCTACGCTTTTCAGCCTGGACTATCTAGCTCGTTGCGCAGTGATTAATCCTTTTTTGCGTAGGTTATGTCGCGGGAATCATGGCTGAAAATCACGTATACTCTTGCGTCAGCTACCCCCCATTCGCAACTGAATAAAGAATAGGCTTCATGGCAGGCAAAAAACCAACCAACAAGACAAACACGTACGAACCCAGAGACCGCCAGATGGAAGGGCTGAAGATGCCGCCACATTCGCTGGAGGCGGAGCAGTCCGTGTTGGGCGGTTTGATGCTGGATAACGAACGCTGGGATAACGTGGCGGAGCGCGTGGTCGCCAACGACTTCTTCAGCCGTCCACACCGCCTGATCTTTACCGAAATGCAGCGTCTACTGGAGATGAGCCGGCCTATCGACCTGATCACGCTGTCCGAGTCGTTGGAACAGAGGGGTGATCTGGAGACGGTGGGCGGTTTTGCCTATCTGGCCGAATTATCGAAAAATACCCCAAGTGCGGCCAACATTGGTGCTTATGCCGACATCGTGCGTGAACGTGCGGTAGTCCGTGAAATGATCTCCGTCGCCAACGAAATCGCCGATGCGGGTTACGATCCGCAAGGCCGCAGTAGCGAAGATCTGCTCGATCTGGCCGAATCCCGGGTATTCCAGATCGCGGAAAACCGTGCCAGCAAAGATGAAGGCCCCAAAGGCATCGAACGTATTCTGGAAGATACCGTCGCCCGTATCGAGCAGCTCTATCAGCAGCCGCACGACGGTGTTACCGGCGTAGATACCGGCTATCACGATCTCAACAAGAAAACCGCCGGTCTGCAAAAGTCTGACCTGATCATCGTCGCGGCCCGCCCAGCAATGGGTAAAACCACCTTCGCGATGAACCTGTGCGAACACGCCGCGATGACGCAGGATAAACCGGTGCTGATCTTCAGCCTGGAGATGCCCTGCAACCAGATCATGATGCGTATGCTGGCCTCGCTGTCGCGCGTGGATCAGACTCGCATCCGTACCGGCCAATTGGATGATGAGGATTGGGCGAGGATCTCGAGCACCATGGGGATCCTGCTGGAGAAGCGCAATATGTATATTGACGACTCCTCTGGCCTGACGCCCACCGAAGTGCGCTCCCGCGCGCGGCGTATTTTCCGTGAACATGACGGGATCAGCCTGATCATGATCGACTACCTGCAGTTGATGCGCGTACCATCGCTCTCCGACAACCGTACCTTGGAAATTGCCGAAATTTCCCGCTCGCTCAAAGCCTTGGCGAAAGAGCTACAGGTGCCGGTGGTGGCTCTTTCGCAGTTGAACCGTAGCTTGGAACAGCGTGCTGATAAGCGCCCGGTCAACTCCGACCTGCGTGAATCTGGCTCCATCGAGCAGGATGCCGACCTGATTATGTTCATCTACCGTGATGAGGTTTATCACGAGAACAGCGATCTGAAAGGGATTGCCGAAATTATTCTGGGTAAGCAGCGTAACGGCCCGATCGGTACCGTACGCCTGACCTTTAACGGCCAGTGGTCGCGCTTCGATAACTACGCGGGGCCACAATATGATGATGAATAATCAGCTAAGGAATTGAAATGAAAGCGGCAACTGCTGTCATCGATCGCCGCGCCCTGCGACATAACCTGCAACAGATCCGTCGCCTGGCGCCGCAAAGCCGCCTGATTGCCGTGGTGAAAGCCAACGCCTATGGACATGGCCTGTTGGAAACGGCTCACACCTTGCAAGATGCCGACTGTTACGGCGTAGCGCGTATCGGCGAAGCGTTGATGCTGCGTGCCGGTGGCATCGTCAAACCGATCCTGCTGCTGGAGGGTTTCTTCTGTGCTGAAGATCTGCCCGCGCTGGTGGCGAATAATATCGAAACCGCCGTTCACAGCATCGAACAGCTCGAGGCGCTGGAGCAGATTGAACTGGCGCACCCGGTGTCGGTATGGATGAAGCTGGATAGCGGTATGCATCGTCTGGGCGTGCGTCCGGAACAGGCAGAGGCGTTCTACCAGCGTTTGAGCGCCTGTCGTAACGTGGTGCAGCCGGTCAATATCATGAGCCACTTCAGCCGTGCCGACGAGCCGCTGGTGGATGCGACCGAAAAGCAAATCAGCTGCTTTGAGCACTTCGCCAACGATAAGCCGGGCCTGAAGTCGATTGCGGCTTCCGGCGGGATCTTGCTGTGGCCACAGGCTCATCTTGACTGGGTACGCCCGGGTATTATCCTGTATGGCGTATCCCCGTTGGAGGAGCCCTACGCCGATCACTTTGGGCTGCAACCAGCCATGACGCTTAAATCCAGCCTGATCGCGGTGCGTGAGCATCGAACCGGGGAACCGGTGGGCTACGGCGGACTATGGGTGAGTGAACGAGATACCCGCCTGGGCGTAGTGGCGATGGGCTATGGCGACGGTTATCCACGCAGTGCGCCTTCTGGCACGCCGGTATGGCTCAACGGACGTGAAGTACCGATTGTTGGCCGTGTCTCCATGGATATGATTTCCGTCGATCTGGGGCCGAATGCCAGCGATAAAGTGGGTGATGAAGTGGTGCTGTGGGGCAATGAGCTGCCGGTTGAACGGGTGGCTGCCTTTAGCGGCATCAGCGCCTATGAGCTGATCACCAAGCTGACCCAGCGCGTCACGATGGAATATATCGGCGAGTAACCTCCCCAACTCTCTCACTACTGCGTAGGGGCGCCGCATGTGCGCCCGCTTAACGTATTCGATGCTAAAGTCAGGTGAGGAGGTGCCTTACTTCTTCACCGCCAGCCACTGGCCGATAATCTTCTGATACTCCCCGCTGGCCTTGCTCAAATGCAGCCACTGATCGACATACAGCTTCCAACTCATATCATCACGCGGCAGCATATAGGCCTTCTCACCGTATTGCATCGGCTTATCCGGGTTCACCGCACACAGCTTGGGATAACGTTTCTGCTGGTACAGGGCTTCGGAGGCATCGGTGATCATCACGTCGGCCTTGCGGTCCACCAACTGCTGGAAAATGCCCATATTATCGTGGGACAGCGTCAGGTTGGCCTTGGGCAGATGAGCACGGACAAAGGCTTCGTTAGTGCCACCGGCAGGCTCGATCAGCCGCACCGCAGGTTTGTTAATCTGCTCAATGGTGCGGTATTTTTTCACGTCGGTACAACGTACCAGCGGGATCTTGCCGTCGGTATCAAGCCGCTCGGCAAAAAACACCTGCTTTTGGCGCTCCAGCGTCACTGAGACCCCCCCCATGGCGATGTCACATTTCCCGGCCACAAAGTCAGGCGTCAAGGTTTTCCAGGTCGTTTTTACCCATTTCACTTTGGCCCCCAGACTGTTGGCCAGCGACTCGGCCATCGCGATATCAATGCCTTCGTAGCTGCCATCCTCTTTCAGGAAGGTGTAGGGCTTGTAATCGCCGGTGGTACAGACCGTCAGCGTTTTTTGCTGCAATACCTTGTCCAGATTGGATTGTGCGCTGGCGCTCCCGGTGGCGACCAGCAAGGCGAGAGGCAATAGTTTTTTCATCAAATTTCCTTTTCATGTCGACAAATACATTTGTGGTTTTATGCGCGGTTTTGCCGTTAATTGTTGTTGGTTTGCGTAATTTGGCCGTTTTTTATGCCATTTCTGAGCAAGGAAGCTGGCTTTGCTGCTATGTCTCTCACAACCCGCCAGCACCGATGGTTGCAAGGCTAAAAAAGCTGCTAGTCTGTAGCGTCAACATTTATTAACACATTTTACAGGTGGCTATGTACAACATTGACGATTTTGATATGAAAATCCTGACGCTGTTACAGGCCAATGGTCGTTTGACCAATCAGGAACTGAGCGAACTGGTCGGGCTTTCGGCCTCGCAATGCTCGCGCCGTCGTATCAGCCTGGAGCAAGCCCAGTTGATCAAAGGGTATCATGCCCGGCTGGCACCGGAGGCGGTGGGATTGGGGCTGGTGGGGCTGATAGAGGTAAGCCTGCTGACCCATACCCAAGAGCAGATCGACAGTTTCCATCAGATGCTGGCAGAAGTGGACGCAATTGTTGACGTTTATAAAACCACCGGCGATGCCGACTACCTGCTGAAAGTGGCGGTAGCAGACCTGCCCGCGTTAAGTGAGTTTATCAGCCAGACGCTTTCCCGCCATAAAAGCGTTGGGCATATCAAAACGGCGGTGGTGCTGGAACGGATCAAAGAAAACGGTTTACTGCCGGTGACCAGATAAAGCTAAAACCCAACGCCGATTTGTGGCTATATTAGGGATTGTACCCGAACAACCAAAATCAGGAGAACCAACCCGTGTTCCAGAATGTTGAAGCCTATGCAGGTGACCCGATCCTGTCGCTGATGGAAAAATTCAAAAAAGATCCCCGTGCGCACAAGGTGAACCTGAGTATTGGCCTTTACTACAACGAGCAAGGCATCATCCCACAGATGAAGGCCGTTGCCGCAGCTGAAGCCCAACTTAACAGCGTTGAACAGGGGGCCTCGGTCTACCTGCCGATGGAAGGCCTACAGCCTTACCGCAGCGCAATTCAACAACTGTTGTTCGGTGCCGAACACCCCATGCTGCAACAGGGGCGCATCGCCACCATTCAAACCGTGGGCGGCTCTGGTGCGTTGAAAGTGGGGGCCGACTTCCTGAAAAGCTATTTCCCGGATTCTCAGGTTTGGGTCAGCGATCCGACTTGGGAAAACCACGTGGCCATCTTTGGTGGCGCCGGTTTTAAAGTGAATACTTACCCCTATTTCGACGGTGAAAAACTGGGGGTGAAATTTGATGCCATGCTGAGCACGCTGCAACAGTTGCCGGCCAAGAGCATTGCCCTGCTGCATCCTTGCTGCCATAACCCGACCGGTTCCGATCTCACCAATGCCCAGTGGGATCAGGTGGTTAAAGTGATCGCCGAACGTGAACTGATCCCGTTCCTCGACATCGCCTATCAAGGCTTTGGCGGCGGCATGGATCAGGATGCCTACGCCATTCGCGCCATCGCGGCTGCCGGTTTACCGTGTCTGGTGAGCAACTCATTCTCGAAAATCTTCTCGCTGTACGGTGAGCGCGTAGGTGGGCTTTCTGTGGTGTGTGAAAGCAGCGAAGCCGCCGAGCGTGTGCTGGGGCAGCTGAAAGCGACCGTGCGCCGTAACTACTCCAGCCCACCGAACTTCGGTGCGCAGGTGGTGGCAAAAGTGCTGAACGATGCGCAGCTGAAAGCGCAATGGCTGGCCGAAGTGGAGTCCATGCGCAGCCGTATTCTGGAAATGCGTAAAGCGCTGGTCGAAACGCTCAAGGGCGCGTTGCCACAGCGTAACTTCGATTATCTGCTCGAGCAGCGCGGCATGTTCAGCTACACCGGCTTCAGTGCGGTTCAGGTTGATCGGCTGCGTGAAGAGTTCGGTGTCTATCTGATCCACAGCGGTCGTATGTGTGTGGCGGGTCTGAACCACAATAACGTTCGTCAAGTGGCAGAGGCCTTTGCCGCGGTGCAGTAACGGCCTGAACGCAGTGATTTTAGGGGCGATAGCGATATCGCCCCTTGTTGTTTCTGCGTGCTGGCGGTTGCCGCCAACTGGATAAAGAATATACTGACTGAGGGCGCTCAGACTTTTCGCATGCGCCATAAAGCCTTGCTTTCAGCGACCAGGCGCGGTTCTCTACCTGACTGGCAGGGTATCTGGCTGGCAACAGCATACTCACAGTGGTTCGCGCCGCATTGTGTCTTTCGGGGAATAACCCAATGAATAACTCAGCACTGCTGGAATACTGCATGGCGAAACCTGGCGCACACCAAAGCGATCAAAACCAATGGCAGGCCAGCCAAATCAAGGTGGGTGATGTCATGTTCGCTATGGTGTGTGAAGTGCAGGGGCGCCCGGCGTTGGCGATCAAAAGCAGCCCGGAACTGGCGGAAAGCCTGCGTGAGCAGCATCCGGAAATCGTCCCCTGCGAACATCTGAATAAAGCCCATTGGAACGCGGTATTTCTGGACGGCAACCTGCCTAACTCGCAGTTTTATCATTTGATCGACAGCTCATATCGGTTGGTGCTGGAAGGGTTGCCCGATCAGGTGCGCCAAGAACTACGCATCTGAATTTATAGGTGGCTAGGCCTGTTGGCTCAAGAGTGGCGACAGGCCAAGAGGATTACCTCCCCCGAAACCTATGGGGAAATTTTATTTTGTAGGCCAATATTGTTTACTGCGTTATTTAGTTCTGAGAAACAGGATTGGCAAGGTTTTTTTTGTGGTTAATATCACTAATTTTATTATTTTATATTAATTAGTGATAATGAAAGGATTGATAAAAATAGGTTGATAATTTATTTTCAACAGCACGTGCTGTCAATTAAGAGAGTTCTCATTGGAATCTAAATTATGACTGTGTTATTAATGCGTCTATATTAATCTGCTTAAGGGCAAATAAGGATAAGGGATCCGTAGGGGAACCTACTAAAAGGAAATTTAATTATGAAACCGCATTATTCAATATTTCTCATACTGCCACTGCTCATTTATTCATCATTATCATTGGCTGCGCCCAATTGTGCAATAAAAGAACAAAAACTGCGAGAGCAGCTCGAGTACGCGACGCGTTATGGCAATGTCCATCGTGTTGAGGGGCTTAATCGTGCCTTGGCCAATGTGCAGACCTACTGCCACGGTGGTTATAAAGGTCGTTATAATAGATACGATTATGCGCCTGCCACTCAACCGTTCGAATTTGATCGCCAGTATGAAATTGCCAAAAAGCAACGAAAGGTAGAAAAAAGAAAACATGAGCTGTATGAAGCACAGCTCAAAGGCAAACCGAGCAAAATTGCTAAGCGACAGAGAAAATTAGCCGAGGCTGAATTTGAATTGAAGCAGGTGCAGGCATGGGGAGGGTAACCAGGCCGATATGAGCAGATGTTAGCCGCAGATAAATAATGCTGAGTTTGGGTGGTGAGAGTTATTTTAGCCACTGCGCGGCACGTTAAGCGTTTTACATATCCGAGTGATAGTTAAACCCCTAAAATCTGCTCCTGCTTTTCTATGGCGGAAATTCATTGTTGCGCCGTAATAACGGCCAACATGCCGAGCTTAGATGCTCGGCATGTTGGCTACGGTTTTATCTCTGCAACATCGGCTTCAGGAACCGCGCGGTATGGGATTCTTTACAGTTAGCCACGGTTTCCGGCGTGCCGGACACCAGGATCTCACCGCCGCCGCTGCCGCCTTCCGGCCCCAAATCGACGATCCAGTCCGCCGTCTTGATGACGTCCAGGTTGTGTTCAATTACCACGATGGTGTTGCCCTGATCGCGTAACTGATGCAGCACCGCCAGCAACTGCTGGATATCGGCGAAGTGCAGGCCGGTGGTGGGTTCATCAAGAATATACAGCGTCTGGCCAGTGCCCCGTTTCGACAGCTCACGCGCCAGTTTCACACGCTGCGCTTCACCACCAGAAAGGGTGGTGGCCGACTGCCCAAGACGGATATAGGAAAGTCCTACCTCCATCAGCGTTTGCAGTTTGCGCGCCAAGGCTGGCACGGCATCAAAGAAGTCACGGGCTTCCTCAATGGTCATTTCCAGCACTTCGTGGATGTTCTTACCCTTGTACTTCACTTCCAGCGTTTCGCGGTTATAGCGTTTGCCTTTGCACTGATCGCAAGGCACATAGATATCCGGCAGGAAGTGCATCTCTACCTTGATCACGCCGTCACCTTGGCAGGCTTCGCAGCGGCCGCCCTTGACGTTAAAGCTGAAACGGCCCGGTGTGTAGCCACGGGTACGGGATTCAGGTACCCCGGCAAACAGTTCACGCACCGGGGTGAAGATCCCGGTATAGGTGGCCGGGTTAGAGCGTGGCGTACGGCCAATTGGGCTCTGATCGATATCGATCACTTTGTCGAAATGTTCCAGACCGGTCACTTCGCGGTAAGGAGCCGCTTCGGCAATGGTTGCACCGTTGAGCTGGCGTTGGGCGATCGGGAACAGAGTATCGTTGATCAGCGTTGACTTGCCGGAACCGGAAACGCCGGTAATGCAGGTAAACAGCCCGACAGGCAGCGTAAGCGTCACGTCTTTCAGGTTGTTGCCGCGTGCACCGCTGAGTTTCAGCACCTTGCTCGGATCCGCGGGCACGCGTTCGGCCGGAATGGCGATTGAGCGCTTGCCGCTAAGGAACTGGCCGGTCAGTGAATCCGGTTGGGCCATGATGTCATCGACGGTGCCTTCCGCGACCACCTGGCCGCCATGAACACCGGCACCAGGGCCGATATCGATCACGTGGTCGGCTGCGCGGATCGCGTCTTCATCGTGTTCTACCACGATCACCGTGTTACCCAGGTTACGCAGGTGGATCAGGGTTTCCAGCAAGCGTTCGTTATCGCGCTGGTGCAGGCCAATAGAAGGCTCATCCAGCACATACATCACGCCTACCAGGCCAGCACCGATCTGGCTTGCCAGGCGAATACGCTGAGCTTCACCGCCGGACAGCGTTTCCGCAGAACGTGACAGTGAAAGGTAGTTCAGCCCGACGTTAACCAGGAACTTCAGACGATCGCCGATCTCTTTCAACACCTTCTCGGCGATCTGGGCACGTTGACCGCTCAGCTTCATATTCTGGAAGAAGGTCATGGCATGGCCGATGCTGAGCTCGGAGATCTCCGGCAGCGTAGTATCTTCCACGAACACGTTACGGGCTTCTTCACGCAAGCGGGTGCCACGGCACGAGGCGCAAGGACGGTTGCTGATAAATTTGGCCAGCTCTTCACGCACCGCGCTGGATTCGGTTTCTTTGTAACGGCGCTCCATATTATGCAGCACGCCTTCAAACGGATGGCGGCGCACGGTGGTGTCACCGCGATCGTTGATGTATTTGAATTCGATCGACTCTTTGCCCGAACCGCTCAATACCGCTTTCTGCACGTTGGCATCCAGGCTGCTGAACGGGGCTTCCACATCAAAGCTATAGTGCTCCGCCAGCGAGCGCAGCATCTGGAAATAATAGAAGTTACGGCGGTCCCAACCGCGGATAGCGCCACCGGCCAGAGAAAGCTCGGGGTTCTGTACCACACGCTCAGGATCGAAGAACTGCTGCACGCCCAGTCCGTCACAGGTAGGGCAGGCGCCGGCTGGGTTGTTGAACGAGAACAGCCGGGGTTCCAGCTCGCGCATGCTGTAGCCGCAGATGGGGCAAGCAAAGTTGGCGGAGAACAGCAGTTCATCGGCCTTTTCGTCATCCATATCGGCGACGACGGCGGTACCGCCAGACAGTTCCAATGCGGTTTCAAACGACTCGGCCAAACGCTGTGCCAGATCGTCACGCACTTTGAAACGATCCACTACCACTTCAATGGTGTGTTTCTTTTGCAGCTCCAGCTTTGGCGGATCGGAGAGATCGCATACTTCACCGTCGATACGCGCGCGGATATAGCCCTGGGTTGCCAGGTTTTCCAGCGTTTTGGTGTGTTCGCCCTTACGATCTTTCACCACCGGTGCCAACAGCATCAGGCGTTTGCCTTCCGGCTGGTTGAGCACGTTATCCACCATCTGGCTGACGGTTTGTGCCGCCAACGGAACATGGTGGTCCGGGCAACGCGGTTCGCCGACGCGGGCAAACAGCAGACGCAGGTAATCGTGGATCTCGGTGATGGTCCCGACCGTGGAGCGCGGGTTATGCGAGGTCGATTTTTGCTCGATGGAGATCGCCGGGGACAGACCTTCAATGTGGTCGACGTCCGGTTTTTCCATCAGCGAAAGAAACTGGCGAGCGTAGGCAGAGAGCGACTCAACGTAGCGCCGTTGCCCTTCGGCATACAGTGTATCAAAAGCCAGTGAGGACTTGCCTGAACCTGATAAACCGGTGACGACGATCAGCTTGTCGCGCGGGATAATCAGGTTGATGTTTTTGAGATTGTGGGTTCGAGCACCACGAACTTCGATATTGTCCATTTACACTTCCCGTCTTGATGATACACCGCGCCTGTCTGCGTTCTTCTGCGGGCGATTTGTGTGATCTAACGCGCAATAAAACGGCTCGGCCATTACGAAACGCATAATTATGGCACAAAAAAACCTGAATGAATATCCAGTATACGAATGCAACAAGGTCGATCGCCGGGACATTTTTGGAAGGCACTTCGCAGGTATAATCTAAGCAGGTGGCATGCTACAATTTGTGGTTTAGACTATCCAAAATGTGGTCTGAATCCACTTAAATGACTCATCGGGAGATCGAACATGGCCAGCAGAGGCGTAAACAAAGTAATTTTGGTCGGGAATCTGGGTCAAGACCCTGAGGTCCGTTACATGCCTAATGGCGGCGCAGTTGCCAACATTACCCTGGCGACCTCCGAGAGCTGGCGTGACAAGGCTACTGGCGAGCAGAAAGAAAAAACGGAATGGCACCGCGTGGTGTTGTTCGGCAAGCTGGCAGAAGTGGCGGGTGAATACCTGCGTAAAGGTTCCCAGGTTTACATCGAGGGTGCATTGCAGACCCGCAAATGGACCGATCAGGCGGGCGTAGAAAAATACACCACCGAAATCGTGGTCAACGTGGGTGGCACCATGCAGATGTTGGGTGGTCGCCAAGGTGGCGGTGCTCCAGCAGGCGGCGGCGCTCCAGCGGGTGGCCAGCAGGGCGGTTGGGGTCAACCTCAGCAGCCACAGGGTGGCAACCAGTTCAGCGGTGGTCAACAGCAGCAGGCTCGCCCGGCGCAAAACAGCGCACCAGCGGCCAGCAACGAACCACCAATGGACTTTGACGACGATATTCCGTTCTGATTGTCCCCAGGTTCAAAACGAAAAGCCCCTTTTTGGGGCTTTCAGATTGATGACAAAGTCCTGGCCGTGAGGCCAGGACTTTGATCTAATAAGGTCAGTGCAAAAAACGGACTGACTGCCATGCTCAAAGAACCTTCTCCCCATCAGTACCAGTTTGAAACCATTA